>CAZFTY010000375.1:0-2876 GCA_964521835.1 uncultured Microbacter sp. | reverse complement strand
CCGGGTACATACAACCCTACTTTTTGAATTGCCACCCGTTTTTGCCAGCAACGCACCTCCGGAATAACATTCATGTATGGCAGGTCGTCGTTCTGCGCATCGTGAAACTTCTCGATGTTTCGTTTGGCCTGAGAGATTGCCTCTTTCAGCAAATGAGGAACCAGCGGTTCGGCTTCCGCAATCTCGTCCGGGGTTACCTGCAGCGACGACAACTGAATTTTATCAAATTTCAGTTCATACTCCATCACGGCTTTATCGCCATTCAGCCGTATATTTTCCAACACGCCTCCGACGGTTCCAAAAAGACTGCTCGTGTCCATTGCGGGACGTTTGAGCAGTTCGGGCCACTCTTGTCGTGACGGTTTCTTTACAATTTGCATAGTTTTTATCTTAAAAGCAACAGTTGCTCTTTTACATAATCATTTTCTCAATCGGAAGTACCAGAATTCCTTCGGCACCCAGCGATTTCAGCTTCCCGATAATCTCCCAGAAACGTTTCTCGGGCAATACCGAGTGCATCGAACTCCATCCCTCTTTGGCCAAAGGCATAATGGTAGGACTGGTAATGCCCGGCAATACGGCAATAATATCTTCGATATGTTCGTTCGGAGCATTCAGCAAAATATATTTTTTCCCTTCGGCAGCCTGAACGGCATCGATACGAAACATCAGTTCATTCAGAATTTCTCTCTTTTCGTCCGTGAGTCCCGGATTGCCAATCAACACGGCTTCCGACTTCATCACCACTTCCACCTCTTTCAGGTGATTGCTCACCAAGGTACTGCCGGAGCTTACAATATCAAAAATAGCATCCGAAAGGCCGATACCCGGCGCAATTTCGACCGAACCGGTAATAACATGGCAATGCGCCGTTATTCCATTCTTCTTGAGAAACGAATTTAGTATGTGCGGGTACGAAGAGGCAATTTTTTTCCCTTCAAACCAGCGAACATCCTTATAATCTTCTTCTTTTGGAATAGCCAACGACAAACGGCACTTGCTGAATCCGAGGCGTTTTTCGATATTGGCTTTCTCGTTGCGTTCAACAAATTCATTTTCGCCCACAATACCCACATCGGCCACACCGTCGGCTACCGATTGCGGAATATCATCGTCTCTCAGGAAAAGCACCTCAACCGGAAAATTGGTCGAGGCAATCAGCAAAGTACGTTTGGCACTACTAAGCTTAATACCGATTTCGGAGAATAACTCCATCGTGTCTTCATACAAACGTCCTTTCGACTGAACCGCGATTCGTAACATAAAAGTCTTGTAATAATGAGTTTATAATTGCTGTTTATTGATTCACAAATCAATTTCCGAAGCCACATGTACAAAAAAAGCTCACCGCATAACGGTAAGCCATGTCAATCAGGTACAACATCCCATTTGCCCACCGTGTCGATGTAGCTCATTGATGATGATGCGATAATGAATTGATGGTCGTATTCATTTTGTTCTGAAATTGAGCACAAAGATACAAAAATATTAGCGTCAAACCCAGCTTTTTATCTCAAAATATCAAAAATTCGATCCTTTATCCCTCACCAACAAACCTCAGACTCCATATCGCCTAAAACCGAAGCCGAACCACCGTGTGAATATCCGTTTTATGATTTGAATTTATCAGCTCCATATCCGACCCGATCGTATTTCTGTCGGCATAAAAAGTTTGCGCAATTTTCAGCCAAATACTAATCTTTTTCGACACAGCCCACTGACAGTTGCCAAACCATCGCCCACCACAACCATAAAGCATGGGCACCGCAAAAACAGAAGGAACATCCCGCTCATAACTATAAATCCGGTTATCGTAATTGACGGCATCAAACCACTCACACCGCACATTAAACGTCAACGGAATTTTCTTACACATATACGATGCCTCCTGCGAAAGCAGCCATCCAAAAGTAGGCGATTCTTTTTCATCCGATGCCCGGTTGATCTCCGCAAGAGTTTTCAATGTCAACCGTTTGTTTACCAGTACAGATACCCAATAGCGCGCCGAAGCCAAATCGTAACGCCCCGTAAAACCGGTAATCGAAGCCTCCTGCAAATTCTTCTCCTTCTGCTCGTAACGAAATCGCCAGTACATCTCCACTTTTTTGTTGGGAATAAAATTGGCGGCAACCAAAGCATCGTAACCGGAAGAGGGACGGTTTACCCCGTAGCGTAACCATGGGAAAGAATAACCATCGGCATATGCACTTATTTTCCAGTATTTTATCGGATGAATTTCAAATCCAAAATAGAAACCCTCTTCGTTATTCACCTTCGACCCTTCTGCAAAGGCATTGGCCAGCAACACATCATAGCGTTTGGAATAATAACGATGCAAAATCACCAGATTGACTAACGAAACAGGACTAACCGCAACCCCGTTTAGTACCGCGAAACCGCCTTTCGACTGCGTAGCCTCTTCTCCGAAAAACAGAAATTTTTTAAACCGGAACCGATAGTTCAGCCCACCGGCCAATTGGTAATTTCCTCTAAAATAGAAGGCATTATACGGTTTTTGTTCCGGCTCCAAATCACGGCTCAGACGGGTATCGATCACCGTAAGCCCAAGGTAGAGATTTGAAAACCGATAATTCCAGTTTGCTCCGGCCACCTGCATGGTAATCCAGTTTTTACGGCTCAGCGTACTCACTGTCCGGTGCAACCCATCCGTTCTGATATACGAAAATGCCGTGCCGGTGGAATCTCCATCCAATGCTTTGTACGAATAAAATGCCGAGAATTCCGACCTCCCCATATTAATTGTAGCTCCGGCACCCCTTAAAAAATTATATTCATCTGTAGATGAACTCTTCTGCAAACCGGAATTTCGGGGAACCACATTCATCACATCGGCCGATTTACCCAAACCGATTTCC
>CAZFTY010000374.1:0-2886 GCA_964521835.1 uncultured Microbacter sp. | reverse complement strand
ATTGACAAATGTATTGATTTGCTGAATCAATAAAGCAAATGAACGACGAACTATTTACCATAAATGTCAATTTGGCTGGGCATCGTTTTCCGCTGACTATCAACAGGAAAGATGAGAAAATGTATCGCGATGCCGCCAAAGATCTGAAAGATAAAATAGACTCTTACCGGGAAAGACATGCCCAGTTACCTTATGAATCTGTGCTTGTCATGTCGGCTTATCATTTTGCAATTGAAGCCGAAAAGCTGAAACACAGAGAAGATGTAGGACCGGTTGTAGAGAAAATGGAGCTGTTGGATACGGAATTGGATAAATACTTGAATGACCTTCAATAGGTTCGTTAATACTTTTGAGAGAACAATATTCCCGCATTGCTCGTGCCACAAAAGGCTACGGGTCAATGCGTTTTTTATATTTAATACCTAAATAATTCTATGAGTCCAATATTGTTAATTGTTCTGACTATCATTATTACTGCGGCAGCCACATGGGTGGTTATGCGTTTTATTTTGAATGGTCGGTCGCAGAAAGTTTTGAAAGATGCCGAGGCGGAAGCCGAAGTGCTGAAGAAAAATAAATTGCTCGAAGCCAAAGAACATTTTGTTTCGATGAAGTCGGAATACGAGAAGGAAGTTGCTTCGCGTAATTCTAAAATGCAGCAAGCCGAAGTGCGCATTCAGCAACGGGAAATGACCCTGAACCAGAAACAAGGCGAACTACAGCGCAAAAATACCGAGGTGGATGCGATTAAAGAAAACCTCGAATCGCAAATTGATCTGGTAGAGAAGAAAAAGAAAGAGCTGGAAACCATTCATCGTAAGGAACTTGAACAACTCGAAACTATTTCGGGGCTGTCGGCCGAAGAGGCGAAAGATAAGCTGATCGAATCGTTGAAAGATGAGGCCAAAACTGGTGCCATGTCCTACATCAACGAAATTATGGAAGAGGCCAAGATGAATGCCAATAAAGAGGCTAAACGTATTATCATTCAAACGATACAGCGTGTTGCCACCGAGGCTGCAATCGAAAATTCGGTTACTGTATTTAATATCGAATCGGACGAAATAAAAGGACGCATCATCGGTCGCGAAGGACGTAATATCCGCGCGCTGGAAGCTGCTACCGGTGTTGAAATCATCGTTGACGATACTCCCGAAGCCATTGTGCTTTCTGCCTTTGACCCTGTTCGCCGTGAAATTGCCCGTCTGGCATTGCACCAGTTAGTTTCCGACGGTCGTATCCACCCTGCCCGTATCGAGGAGGTGGTAACCAAAGTGAAAAAACAGGTGGAAGAGGAGATTATCGAAACAGGTAAACGTACCACCATCGACCTCGGTATTCATGGTTTGCATCCCGAATTGATTCGTATGGTAGGTAAGATGAAATACCGTTCGTCGTACGGACAAAACCTGTTGCAGCACGCCCGTGAAACAGCCAACCTCTGTTCTGTGATGGCTGCTGAACTCGGTCTGAACCCGAAAAAAGCAAAACGTGCCGGTCTGCTCCACGATATTGGTAAAGTGCCTGATGACGAACCGGAATTGCCACACGCATTGCTCGGTATGAAACTGGCCGAACAGTACAAAGAAAAACCGGATATTTGCAACGCTATCGGTTCACACCACGAAGAGACCGAAATGACCAGCTTGCTGGCTCCGATCGTTCAGGTGTGCGATGCCATCTCGGGTGCTCGTCCGGGTGCACGTCGCGAAATCGTTGAGGCTTATATCAAGCGTTTGAACGATCTTGAAAATCTGGCATTGTCGTATCCCGGCGTTCAGAAGACCTATGCCATTCAGGCCGGTCGCGAACTGCGCGTGATTGTGGGTGCCGACAAGGTAGATGATAAGTCAGTAGAGACACTCTCGTTCGATATCGCCAAGAAAATTCAGGATGAGATGACCTATCCGGGTCAGGTGAAGATCACCGTTATCCGTGAAACCCGTTCGGTAAGCTACGCGAAGTAAACACATTCTTTCACATAGATTTCTAAAAGCTCTTGCAGATGCAGGAGCTTTTTTTGTTTTTGTAAAATGTAATGCATTGGTTGTATTTGCGGTAAAATAATAAACGAAATTCCGACGCTTTACCGAATGTCAACAGAAATGTGTTGACCATAGCCCCTCTGGCGGGATGAATGAAGTATAGCGCGCATCAGAGAATGAATCAAACGGTTTATTTCAATATCTATGGAGATACAATTAATACGGAGTAAAATCTACACGATCAGAGGTCAGAGAGTGATGCTTGATCGTGATTTGGCTGAGATGTATGGCGTTGAAACCCGGGTTCTGAATCAGGCTGCAAAAAGAAATGTGGAGCGATTTCCCTCAGATTTTATGTTTCAATTATCGAATGTTGAATTTGAAAATTGGAAATCACAAATTGTGATATCCAATATAGAGGGGGTCGACTTGAAATCACAAAACGTGACATCAAGTTGGGGCGGGATTAGAAAACTGCCATACGCTTTCACTGAATTGGGTGTTGCAATGCTTAGTAGTGTGCTTAATTCTAAAACAGCCATTGAGGTCAATATGGGCATTATGCGCGCATTCGTTACGATACGTCAGGCATTGGCATATCCACAGCCTGATCGGTACGAGGAGTTAAAGCAATATATAGACGAGATACTGATCGATCAGAACGACATTAACGAAGATACCCGTATGCAATTGGAACTTATTAATCAGACACTGGCAGAACTTCAAGTGAATAAGCAGCTGAACGATAGGCCATATAGAAGAATTGGATTTCATAGAGATGAGTAGTCGTTGTGTTAAATAGAAGGAGGGTGTTTGGTAAGAGAAATCTCCTTGCCAACTTTAAATGGCTTTTATTTTGCCTGAAAATGTTGTATCTTTGTGGTAGAATAATTGTCGTTTA
>CAZFTY010000373.1:0-2887 GCA_964521835.1 uncultured Microbacter sp. | reverse complement strand
AGGCCGAAAAAGTGAGCTTCACCATGGGAAATATCCCCTATCTGCACGATGCCAATATCGAACTGGAAGCCAACCTGAATGCCGACCTCAAGCACAGCAAATACACGCTCAAGAAGAACAAAATTAAGGTCAACGACCTCGAAGCCACTCTCGACGGATGGGTTGCCATGCTTCCGAAAGGCTATGGCATGGATCTCAAACTCTCTACCCCATCGCTGGTTTTCAAAAACATCCTTTCGTTAGTCCCGGCCATCTATGCCAACGACTTTAAATCCGTTCAGGCCGATGGTAAGGTTTCGTTGGAAGGTTATGCAAAAGGTCAGTACAGCGATTCGGTGATGCCCTCGTTCAAAGTTGCTTTGAATGTAGTCAACGCCTGGTTCAAATATCCGAACCTCCCGAAATCGGTTACGAACATCAACCTGCAACTCATTGCCGAAAATCCGGGCAACCGCCTCGATCAGGTACAACTGCATGTACCAAAATTCCATTTCGAAATGGGCGGAAATCCCTTCGATCTGAGTGGTAATTTCAGCAATCTGCTCGGCAATACGGCATTTGCCATGAAAGCGGCCGGACGGCTCGATTTGGGTGGCATTAAGGATTTCTACCCACTCGAAGCAGGAACTGGCCTCACAGGGCTTATCACGGCCAATCTGGCCGCCTCGGGCACTATGGGACAGGTGCAAAGCGGGCAATACGAAAATATCAATGCCGGCGGGTTGTTGCAAATCAACAACATGAACTACAAAGGGAAAGATATGCCGGCAGTTCGTATTCCACAGGCAAAATTGCTGTTCTCACCGAAATATGCCGAACTCACCAATATGCAGGTTATTATCGGTAAAAGCGATATTTCGGCCAACGGAAAACTGGAAAATGTCATTCCTTACGTGATGAAAAATCAGACCATTAAAGGAAGCCTGAATGTCTCTTCCAATAATCTGAATCTGAATGAACTGATGGCATCGTCGACCACAACAAGCAATAACCCGGTTCAGACAACCGCGTTTATCGTACCGAAAAATATCGATTTCGTACTCAATGCCAAAGCAAAAAAAGTGATCTACAACAAATTCGATATAAACAATTTGTCCGGTCAAATAATTATGAAAGACGGTATTGCCTCGATGAAAAATGTTCAATTGGGTATGTTCGACGGAACAATCACTACCAACGGAAGTTACAGCACTGCCGACCCTAAAAAGCCGGCCGTCGATTTTGATCTGAACATCCAGACCGCTTCGTTTGGCAAAACATTTGCATCCCTCGAAATGGTGCAAAAACTGGTTCCCATTTTTGAAAACGTAAAAGGAACCTATTCGGTGAAGATGTCGCTCAAATCGTTGCTTGACGATAAAATGAACATTGATTATAACTCTTTGTTGTCAAATGGTTTACTTCAGTCGAATAATGTTCAGGTGGGAAATATATTGGTTCTAAGCTCATTGGCAAAGGCTCTGAAAAACGATAACCTCAAAAGTTTCTCTACCAAAGATCTTAAAATTCCGTTCACCATCGCTGAAAAGTGTGTCAATGTGAAGCCTTTCGATGTGAAGGTAGCCAATTATACCCTCAATCTGGGAGGAAAAACCGGTTTGGACAAAAGCATTCTCTACGACGGGAAGCTGACTCTTCCTCCGGGAACGCCATCGCCTTTTGGATTGAATATCAACACAATTCCTTTCCAGATCCTGGGAACATTCAGCAGTCCGAAAATTAAATTAGGTACGGCCGAACTGGGCAAATCGATTGCCAATACAGCTTTGAACGCAGCTAAAAGTGCCGTTGCTCCCAAATTAGATGCAGCAAAAGCCGATGCGCAAAAGAAAATGGATCAGATCAGAGCCGATGCCAAAGCAAAAGCCGATGCAATTTTGCAGGCGGCACAAACCCAGGCCGACAATCTCGTCAATCAGGCAAACAACCCTTTTGCAAAAATTGCGGCTAAAAAACTTGCCGACGAAACCATGAAAAAGGCGCGACAAAAAGCAGCCGACATCATCGCAACAGGTGACGCAGAAGCACAAAAAGTTCAGATAGCAAAATAATATTCTGCTGAAATTCAGCTTAATGATTAAAAAACGCGAAAAGAATTCCAATTATAGAAATAAATTGCGAATAATTTTTTGGTTGTTGATAAAATTTCTGTACCTTTGCGCTCCCATTCTGTGAAAGAATAAACAATAAAAAATAGAATAAGATATGGCAAAGACTTGTCAAATTACCGGAAAAAAAGCAATGACAGGAAACAACGTTTCTCACTCGAAACGTCGCACCAAACGTGTTTTTGATGTAAACCTGTTTACACGTAAGTTCTATTGGGTAGAACAAGATTGCTGGATTAGCCTGAAAGTATCGGCTGCCGGACTGCGCACGATCAATAAGGTCGGCTTAAATGCTGCTATCAAAAAAGCAGCCGTAAAAGGGTATTTATACGTATAACCAAGAGGAGGCAGACAAATGGCAAAGAAATCAAAAGAAAACAGAATCCAGGTGATTTTGGAATGTACCGAACACAAAGAAAGCGGTATGCCCGGTACATCTCGCTATATCACAACCAAAAACCGTAAGAACACAACCGGTCGTTTGGAATTGAAGAAATACAACCCCATTCTTAAAAGGGTTACAGTTCATAAAGAAATTAAATAATTACTCTATACTATGGCAAAGAAAGCGGTTGCATCATTGCAAACAGGTGAAGGTCGTGCTTATGCTAAGGTGATTAAAATGGTTAAATCGCCAAAGACAGGTGCCTATATCTTCAAAGAAGAAATCGTCCACAACGACGAAGTAAAAGCATTTTTCGCTAAATAATTTAGCGCTATATTATAACTGAAAAGAGATTGCTTCGTAGGAAACAATCTCTTTTTGTTTTCTGTTTATT
>CAZFTY010000372.1:0-2890 GCA_964521835.1 uncultured Microbacter sp. | reverse complement strand
GGCATCGATATACACCTTCAGATTATCGATCCGGCTTTGGTCGTAGGCACTACAGTTCAATGTCGCATTGGGATTAGCAGCTCCCCCGTTCGACTGAGTCTGGGTAAACCCTTTCGTCATATCAAACCGGAAGCCATCCGCTTTATATTCGGTCAGCCAGAACTGCAAAGCTCTCGACAGCCACGCTCTCACCGGAGCATATGTATGATTGATATCGTTACCGACAAAGTAAGGATGTGGTGCTAATGCATTATAATAGGGATTCGTCGCTGCCGGACGGTTATTCGTCGCATCCCAATAGACCATACAATAAGGACTTAAGCCCCAGGTATGATTCAACACAATATCCAGAATCACCGCGATACCCCGTTTGTGACATTCATCCACAAATTGCTGGTAATCGGCTTTGGTACCGTAAGCTTTGTCTGTCGCAAAGTAGAAATTCGGGTTGTATCCCCAGCTATCATTCCCGTCAAACTCCATTATCGGCATAAGCTCAACCGCATTTACTCCCAGTTCTTTGAGGTAATCGAGTTTGCTGATAGCTGCCTGCACTGACTTTTCGGACGTAAAATCGTGAAACAGCATCTCGTAAATTGTAAGCTGTGATTGCAATGGAGGATTGAATGACGATGAATATTGCCAGTTATAATTCGATGAATTAATGGTAAAGCACGACAGAATTCCGCTTGTCAAGGCCGATGGGTATGATTTCAAATTCGGATAAATGGAAGAACCGATATATTTATCGTTAGCCGGATCGAGAATCTTTTCAGCATATGGATCAGCCACCCTGACAGCATTAGTTCCGGCTAGTCCATCCACGTAATACTGGTAAGCGTATTCTTTTGACGCATTCAGACCTGAAACGGTAAGCCAATAAAAATTGACATCCGTGCCGTAAGTTGTATTGTCAGCCTGAAGATTCATCAGGTAATTGTTGTCCAGTTTGTAATTATTAAAGTCACCCAAGATAAATACCCGGGTAGAAGCCGAGACAGGAGCGCTTTTGCCCAATGAGAGACAAAACGTCGCCGATCCGTCCGGATTTTTTGTAAGCCCCTCTTTCAATCCTGAAGAACGATCTGCAAGAGGTTGTATTTTCGGCACACAAACATAAGAGGTGTCGGATGCTGTACTACCACCGCTGGTTGTAGCTGTCGCGATGACATAATAGTTACCCGGTGTAGTAAATGTGTACGAAGACGATAATGTTGTAACGCCATTCGATTGCGCTACCGGAGTGGTAGCCGTAATATTTGAAGAAGAAGTTGCACCAATATATAGTGCCATATTAGCCAAAGCGGATGAATTGGCCGTTATCGTAGATGCGGTATTCAAAGGCATCAACGTATTGGAAGTTGGTGTTGAAAGCTTCACTGTCAGAGCTGACGAAGCATAAACCGACACAAAAATATCAGATCCGTCAGCGTTCTTACCCGTTTTGCTTCCGTCTGCATTACGAAACACAAAAGCCAGTTTGGTAACAATTTCCGAGGCATCTGTAATGCCATAATACGAATAAATATCCGGAGTGATACTCAATTGCCATTTGTTATTTCCCAGAGAAGTCAGTTTGTTTTTTGCAAGATTGACAGATGATTGGTTGGTAGAGGTGGGCCAGTCTGTAATAACATGTTTCCAGTCGCTGGAAGATATGCTCAAATTGGTAATAACACCGGTATGCGCGTAAATCGGACCGGCATCATCTTTCAGCCCGGCACTACCCTGAGCAGCATCAAATATAACAGAAATCACTCCTGCATCTTTCGTTACAAGCACGGGATTTGTTGTAATCACCTGTGCAGAAAGAGAACCGGCAAGAAACAACAAAAACAATAAATGATGCAGGTTTTTCATAGACAACAAGGCTAAAATATTAAAGTATTTATAATAATATAATTAATTATATTAAGATAAATACTACTAAAAATGCAATACTTAGAAAAAAGCAGATAAAATCACGAGCCCTTCGAGCTCGTGATTTTATAATTAAGAGAATCAGTTCTTTGTATATGTAAGAAAGTAACCAGGGCTACCGTATTGTCTCAAATCCAACGTAACAGTATATGTTCCTGCTGTTGTAACTTTGATATTATCCCCTCCTGCAGTACATTTACCATTTGTAATACCATAGTTTACATCCCAACCACCATTGGCTCTGACTTTAAATTCATCTCCAACCGCCAATATCACTGTTGCGCTCCAGAGTTTTGTGGTAGGATCTAAAGTCATATTCACTTCATTGGACCAACCTGAAGCTGCGAAACTACCGATGACTCCCCACTTGGTAATAAGGACATTCGTACAAGTATGTGCCTTTAAATCAACATTAAATTTGTAATAACCCGCTGGCATGGAAATATTAGGATCTCCATTAGTATTAATTAAATTAAACGTAGCATTGGGCACAGCATCTGCAAGATTTTCTGCTTTCCAGCAAACAGTCCAATCTGGATTCTCAGCAAATTTAAACTGACTTGCGACACCACTATTGGACATGTCCAAATACCCTTCATATTTACCATTATTTGCCTGTGAATAAATAATTGTATTAGGATTTGCCGGATTCCAGCTACCCCCGGGATATGTACCTTGATAATTACCAGGCACATATAGAATCCCATATGTAGGATAAGGAATTACGGAAAATGTATCCACATTTGAATAAACCGGAGAATACAATGCAACTCTTGTCTTTAGTCTCATCTCTAATTTAACCCTTACACCCGGAGCACAATTTAAAGCAGACGAACTTGCAATAGGCTTATTCAAATTAGCAACAGTTACAGCAAATGAAGGTGACACTGAATCGGTACAAATACTATCTAATACTTGTGCATTTTTGAAATTATTTCCGGCTTTATCAATTTCAAGAATATATGATTTC
>CAZFTY010000371.1:0-2899 GCA_964521835.1 uncultured Microbacter sp. | reverse complement strand
TTTACGAGTTTATTCAAAATCCCTCTTCAGCTTCGGGTTGGAGCGATTTGTCGTGGAGGAAATGGGGATGGCTGTTATTAGCTATTGCCTTTATGCCGGTCAACTTCCTGATAGAGACCACCAAATGGCGTTATCTTATTTCCAGCCTTGAACATTTAAGTTTTCGTAAAGCTCTGAAATCGGTAATGAGCGGTTATGCCACCGGATTCTTCACCCCCAATCGTGTAGGTGAATTCCCCGGCAGGGCGGTTTATCTTCAGAGCAACACCCGCTGGCAAGCCATCACCTTCGGGATGGTAGGCACACTGGCGCAAACCATCATTATATCTCTGTTCGGCATTTTCTCGTTTATGCTGCTGATGGGGCACCGGCAAATGCCGTTTCTGGCCGACAAGACACTTCTGATGATAATTTTCTTGGCAGAGATGGCCATCGCCTTTTCGCTTTATCTATCGCTGCCCAAGCTGTCTCATTTTTTCAGCCGTTGGAATGTCTCGGTAAAGATCAACACACTGCTTAAATGGCTCAGCACTTTCCGGTCGAAACAGCTGGCGTATGTGCTGCTGTTGGCATTCGGGCGTTACCTTGTCTTTTGCGTGCAACTATACTGCATGTTGCGCTTTTGCACCATCGACATTAATTTGTGGCAAGGTGTGGTTTCCATCTCAACCTTCTATCTCTTTCTGACATTTACCCCCTCCATCGCCTTTTCTGAGGCAGCTATCCGGGGATCGTACGCGGTTATTTTCGTGGGAATGTTCTCCGACAACAGTGTAGGAATCGCGCTGGCAGGAGTGTTGGTTTGGTTTGTAAACGCGGTGATTCCGATGATTATCGGCTCCGTTTTTTTCTCAAAGACAAAGTTATAAAACAAGCACACGGAATACTCAGATCATACGGATAAGCATTTTGAACTATTCTGTTAGTAGCAAGAATAGTTGTATCTCTCCGTTCATTCAGTGTATTCCGTGTGCTTACCTCTCGCTTATTTCTTGTTCTTCAAACTTGTTTCAAGAAAGCTGACGAATTTCTTGGGATCTTCGGTAAACGAGAAAGAGTGATTGAGCGGTTTTCCAGTTGCATCCACCGCCACGTAGAACGGCTGCGCATTTGCGCCAAACTTACTACGTTGTAAATAGCTCCATTTGTCGCCCACCGAAGTGAGTAAAGTAGGAGATCCATTCTCAGTTACCTGAATCGATTGCGGTAAAGCAGCCTTTTCGTCTACGAAGAGAGAAACCAGAATAAATTTATCGGTCAACAAACCCTTAACCTTCGGATCTGTCCAGACGGATGCTTCCATCTTACGACAGTTAACACAACCGTAACCCGTAAAGTCGATCAGCACAGGTTTTCCGCTCTGCGCAGAAGCTGCCAATGCCTGATCGTAATCATTGTACTGTGCTTTTACCTCTTTGTCGTTAAGTTTAAAATCCTGAGTAGTAAGCGGAGGTGCAAAAGCACTGATTGCCTTCAACGGAGCACCCCACAAACCGGGAATCATATACACTGCAAATGCGAAGGATATAATAGCCAAAAACAAGCGGGGAACCGAGACAAACTTCAGGTCGCTATCGTGTGGCAACTTAAGTTTACCCAACAGATAAACACCCAACAACATAAAGATAACAATCCAGAGCACAAGAAATACTTCGCGATCGAGAATGCGCCAGTTGTAGGCAAGATCGGCAACCGAAAGAAACTTCAAGGCCAATGCCAGTTCGAGGAATCCAAGCACTACTTTTACCGAGTTGAGCCATCCGCCCGATTTTGGCATTGATTTAAGCCATGCAGGGAAAAGAGCAAACAGCATAAAGGGCACAGCCAAAGCAACAGCAAAGCCCAGCATTCCGATGGCAGGAGCCAGCAACGAACCGTTGACAGCCACATCGACCAACAGGGTGCCGATAATAGGACCTGTACAAGAGAATGATACGAGCGAAAGCGTGAAGGCCATCAGCAGGATGCTCAGAATACCGGAAGTAGACTCTGCCTTGGCATCCAGTTTGGTTGTCCATTTGGCGGGCAACACCAGTTCGAATGCCCCGAAGAACGAAACAGCAAACAAGACCAGCAATGCAAAGAAGAAGAGATTGAAAAATGCATTGGTTGAGAGACTATTCAGTGCACTTGCACCGAAAGCCACGGTAATAAAAATACCCAAAATCAGATAAATGGCAATAATGGAAAGTCCGTACAATCCGGCATCGCGTTTAGCCTTTTTCTTATTGTCGGTACGTTTCAGGAAGAAGCTAACGGTCATCGGTATAATGGGCCAAACACAAGGAGTGAAAAGCGCCAGCAAGCCACCAAGCAAGCCCTTGAGAAAAATCAGCCAAAGAGGATCTCCCGCGCCAGTGGTTGAGCTTGTTGTGCCATACGCACGCATCTGATCAATAACCGGAGCCCAGGTGGGAGCATTCGGGTTGGACGCCACCGGTGCAACGGCTGGTACTGCAGCCGCAGCAGAATCTGTTTTCACCGCAGCAACAGGTTGCGTAGCTGCCGGCTGATTTGACGCTGCATCCGGTTTCGGAGCATCAACTGTTACACCGGCCGGTACTTTACCAAAGGTAAACGGCACTTTGGTTGGTGGCAAACAGTTTTCATCGTTACATGTCATATATTCCACGTAGCCCGACACCCCAAACGCTTTGGGATCGGAAACAGTGGCTTTTTGCACAAAAACAGCCGATCCCTCATACCATGAGAGCTTCATGTCAAAATTTTTATCGTACTCTTCAACCAATTTCGATTGCGCAACCGGCTTCCCCACCAGTTTAATGCCAGCCATCTTATCGAAATGAATAGAAGTAGAGATAGGGCCGCCAGCCGGAATATTCATCCCGTAAATATGCCAAGGGTGATCGATAGATGCCTTAAAGACAAACTGAATTTC
>CAZFTY010000370.1:0-2899 GCA_964521835.1 uncultured Microbacter sp. | reverse complement strand
AGCCATCTTTACCCAGCTTGATCCATTGTAGATCATTACGGATTTGTCTACGGTAGAATAGTATACAGAGCCGGACTGAGGACTGAGAGGTGCACCAGTTAGTGAAGGAAGATAGGGAATCCCATTTTTCACCACAAAGAAATCTTGTGATGTAACAGCTGATATATTGTTGGTACATAGTGTTTCCCACCCGCTGCCTGTAAAGATGAGAGGTTTGGCTTCGGCACTACTGTAAATCAGCATACCGATTTCCGGGGTGGCGATAGCCGACGGTTCGACTACCGGAAGGTGTGGTATTCCTCCGACAATCCGAAAATAATTTTGTCCGTAAGCTGTACTAACTACGCTAAACAGTAGTACAATGAGGAGCTGCGCTATATATTGAAATCTTTTCAGCAAAATCAAAACTCTTTATTTGTCCAATTTCTTCAGAATAGTATTAATCTGTTCTTGTTGTTTGTTCAGTCTGATATTCAGCTTATTAATCTGAATTTGTTGTTCTTTGATGGCTTCGATCAATACTGCCGTCAGCTGGGTATAATCCACTTTCAGATAACCGTCGGTGCCTTTGGTTACCATTTCAGGGAATACCTTTTGTAGCTCTTGTGCAATAACTCCTATTTTGGATCCCTTGGCATATCGTTTCTGGTCTTTGTACTCGAAACGAACACCACGCAGCCGATCAATAGCCTGCAGAGCTTTGCTCAGCGTCTCAATCTTAGTTTTCAGTCGTTGGTCAGAAGGGGTATAAAAATTGCCTTTCACCGTGACATCCTGAGCAAAGATTGCATTGCCAGCTGTTTCAAAAGTGAGGCCTTTGCCATCTATCCCATCATTACTAACAGCGAAAGCTGCCATTTGAATATTTTTGGTGGCCGTATGGTTTCCTAGGTTATCACCCGCTGGTACCCAATGAGACCCGTCATATACGTACAATGTCTTATCAGTCGTATTGTAATAAGTAGCTCCAGGGGTTGTAGTAGGCGGTGGCGTGGTTCCCGTTGTAGTATTACCAGCCTTATCGTCGACATATTTTTTATTGGCTGCTTCCAAATCGCCCGTTGGGGCTGCTAAGTTAATAATCTTGTAATTGCTGGAGCCATCGCCCATCGATACATTCGCTTTTGCATCGCCAAAACCGCTGAGTGTGATGGCGCTTTTTGGTGTAGGAGCTGCTTTCCCATTTGCATCTCCGACATAGAGTTGATCTTGCGGCAGCGCATTGTCTACCGGCACCCATTTTGATCCATCGTAAACATAGAATGTTTTGGCAGTGGTGTCGTAATACGTGTTTCCGGGTTGCGGGGTAGTCGGTGGAGTTGTTGTAATGGTTCCCGCCTTATCATCCACATACTTTTTTGTCGCGGCATCCTGATTTGCGGCAGGAGTTGCCAAATTAGTCAATTTCTGGCTTCCCATATCTACATCGGCAGCAGCCGGTGCAAAACCGCTTAATGGGATTGAATTCTTGGCCGTTGCAGCGGCATTGCCAGCGGCATCTCCGACATACAACTGCCCGGTAGGCAGCAGATTATTTACCGGTACCCATTTCGTTCCATCATAAACGTACAGCTTATTGTCTGTTGTGTTATAATAAGTGGCGCCGGTAGTGGTGGTAGCTGGAGGCGTAGTCCCCGTTGTTGTTGTACCGACTTTGTCGTCAACATATTTTTTATTGGCGGCTTCCAAATCACCGGTTGGTGCAGCTAAGTTAATAATCTTGTAATTGCTTGAACCATCTCCCATTGATACATTCGCTTTCGCATCGCCAAATCCACTGAGCGTAATCGAACTTTTGGGTGTAGGAGCGGCTTTTCCATTTGCATCTCCGACATAGAGTTGATCCTGCGGTAGCGAATTATCTACCGGTACCCATTTCGATCCATCGTAAACATAGAATGTTTTAACGGTGGTGTCATAATAAGTGTTTCCGGGTTGCGGGGTAGTCGGTGGAGTTGTTGTAATGGTTCCCGCTTTATCATCCACATATTTTTTTGTAGCAGCATCCTGAGCAGCAGCGGGCGTTGCTACATTAGTCAACTTTTGGTTCCCCAGATCCACATCGGCAGTAGCCGGTGCAAAACCGCTTAATGGGATTGAATTCTTGGCCGTTGCAGCAGCATTGCCAGCGGCATCTCCGACATATAACTGTCCGGTAGGCAGCAGATTATTTACCGGTACCCATTTTGTTCCGTCATAAACGTAGAGCTTATTATCTGTTGTGTTATAATAAGTGGCGCCGGTAGTGGTGGTAGCTGGAGGCGTGGTACCCGTAGTAGCCGTACCTACTTTATCGTCTACATATTTCTTATTGGCTGCCTCCAAATCGCCGGTTGGAGCTGCCAAGTTAACAATTTTGTAGTTACTTGAACCATCGCCCATCGATACATTGGCTTTCGCATCGCCAAATCCACTGAGCGTAATCGAACTTTTAGCCGTAGCAGCTGCTTTCCCGGAAGCGTCTCCAACATACAACTGACCGGTAGGCAACAGGTTATTTACCGGTATCCACGACGTTCCATCATATACATAGAACGTCTTGTCTGTTATATTGTAATAGGTTGTACCTGGATTCGGAGTCGCGGGAGGCGTTGTGCCTGTTGTGGTACCAGATCCTTTATCGTCTACATATTTTTTTGTAGCCGCATCACGGTCTCCGGTTGGTGTCGCCAAATTAATGATCTTATAATTATTGGAGCCGTCACCCATCGATACATTCGCTTTCGCATCGCCAAATCCACTGAGGCTGATTGTGCTTTTGGGCGTTGCAACAGCTTTGTTCGACGCATCACCCACATAAAACTGCCCGGTTGGCAATACATTATTTACCGGCACCCAACTGGATCCATCGTACACATAAAAGGTCTTGTCAGTAGTGTTATAGTAGGTTGTTCCGGTC
>CAZFTY010000369.1:0-2900 GCA_964521835.1 uncultured Microbacter sp. | reverse complement strand
ATGTGGCCGCCATGGCAATCTCCTGCGGAAAAAGAACAGAACCATCGGTATAGTTGGCACCGTGAATGGCATCCACGCCGAAAATCATGGGAATGGAACTATGTTTAAGGGCAATCGCCTGCACTTGACTCACAAACTTGTCCCAAACGGCAGGTGTTTGAGCCACACCTCCGGGCGTATTGAGCAACGATCCGGCTTTCAAATCACCCAGAATATGCGTTGCCTTCGCATCGTCCACTGCAACCGGGAAATCGGGAACACCGGGTATTTTTCCCTTCAATACGACATCGACACTAAATTGTGCCATCTGTCCGACTTTTTCTTCCAATGTCATCTTCGACATTAGTTGAGAAATCTGCGATTCGTAGGGTGACACCTCTTTGCTCGGAGTAAAACCCAACGAAATTATGCCGAGAATAAGGGCGCTTATACTCAGGATTCGGTTATTGATTTTCATCTGGTTTGTCTGGTTTTTGGAATTGATTTCATGTACACCGTCGATACCGCTTTTATACGTAAAACGATATACAAAAGTATTCTCTTTTTTGTTTCGACAGAAAGAAATACCTCATTTATTTTCCACAACGTTTCACGGGGCCCTAACTTTGTCGTGTGTCTTCACTCCCGTTTCATTCCACGCGAAACGTATGCTACAAAACTACGTCCACTTTGTAGCTCCCGCCTGCCGGCATAACCGGAATTACATTTCCTTCGATCGTTTTTCCATCGACAGTGAGTGATTGTAACCCTTTCATGTTACCATTCGGATTAGTCACCGCAATTTCGTAGGCTGCACCGCGAAACCGGCGGGTAACATGGTACTCTTTCCACTCCGGGGAAATGCACGGATCGATTCGTAAGCCTTCGTAGGTAGGTTGAATACCAAGAATGTATTGAGAGATGGCGTAGAAATTCCAGGCCGCAGTTCCCGTAAGCCATGAATTTTTGGCTTCACCCGGTTTGAAAGCATCTTTTCCGGCAATCATCTGGGCATAGACATACGGCTCTACCTTGTGCAGGTCGCTGATATGCTCAGTATACGACGGGCATATCTTGCGGAAGTATTCCCACGCACGGTCACCACGCCCCTGCACGGTTTCACCGATGATAATCCATGGATTGTTGTGGCAGAAGATACCGGCATTCTCCTTGTAACCGGGAGGATAACTGGAAATTTCGCCATATTCGATATAATATTTGGTAAAAGCGGGATTATTCAGCACAATGCCGTGTTCGCAATCGAGGCGCTCTTTCACCGAGTCGAGCGCTTTCGCCACCATGCCCTCTTCCAGACCGATGCCGGCCATCGTACACCATCCGTTCGATTCGATAAATATCTTACCCTCTTCATTTTCGTTGGAACCGACTTTGTTGCCGAAATAGTCGTAAGCACGCAAGAACCATTCTCCATCCCAACCGTGGGTTTTGATAGCTTCCACCATGGCATCGATGTGTTTCTGCGCGCGGGCTGCTTCGTCGGTTTTGCCGGTTACCTTGCACAACTCCACATAATCGCGGCCATATACCACAAAGAGTCCGGCTATCATCAAACTCTGCGCCTGACTACCTTCCGACTTATTCTCTGTGGTTTGAAAACTTTCGTTGGGGTCGTTGGAAAAACAGTTCAGGTTCAGACAGTCATTCCAGTCGGCACGACCGCTGAGCGGCAATCCGTGAGGCCCGAGATTATTCACCACGTGGTTGAACGAGACGGTGAGATGGTGAAAAAGTGACACCTCCGAACCGGCTTCGTTGTCGAACGGCACGGGTTCATCCAAAATGGAGAAATCGCCCGACTCTTTGATGTAGGCTGTGGTTCCCAGAATCAACCACATCGGATCGTCGTTGAACCCCTGCCCTATTTCGTTGTTGCCTTTTTTGGTCAACGGCTGGTATTGATGGTAACATCCGCCATCGGGAAACTGCGTGGAGGCAATGTCGATGATGCGTTCGCGGGCACGTTCTGGAATCTGGTGCACAAAGCCGATCAAATCCTGATTAGAGTCACGGAATCCCATGCCACGACCGATACCACTCTCGAAAAACGAAGCCGAGCGCGAGAAACAGAAGGTAATCATGCACTGGTATTGGTTCCAGATGTTGACCATCCGGTCGAGTTTCTCTTCTCCTGTTTTCACGGCGAAAATGTTCAGGAGATTATCCCAATAGCCTTTCAACTCAGCCAAAGCCGCATCCACCTTCGCAGCCGTATCGAAACGGGCAATGACGGCTTTTGCCTTGGTTTTATTGATACTATTCTTGCTCTCCCATTTTTCGTCCGCCGCGTTTTCCACATAGCCGAGAACAAAGACAAAATCTTTCGATTCGCCGGGTTGCAGTGTCACTTCGATGTAGTGCGACGCAATGGGCGACCAGCCGTGCGCCACCGAATTGCGGGGCGCCCCTTCGAGCACGGTTTGCGGTTCGTCAAAACCGTTGTAGAGTCCGAAAAATGTTTCACGGTCGGTTTCGTAACCATTGACCGGAACATTAACCGAGTAGTAGGCATAATGATCGCGACGCTCTTTGTACTCGGTTTTGTGATAAATAACTGAACCGTCGATCTCCACCTCGCCGGTAGAGAAGTTGCGCTGGAAGTTTTCCATATCGGTAGCGGCATTCCACAGACACCACTCCACAAACGAGAACACTTTCACCGTTTTTACTTCCGGTGTGGTGTTTCTCAACGTCAATTTCTGCACTTCGGCCCAGGTTTTCAGCGGGACAAAGTAGAGAACCTCCGCTTCAACGCCGTTTTTTGCACCTTTGATGGTGGTATAGTTCATCCCATGACGGCATTCGTAGCTGTCGAGTTCAGTTTTGCTGGGTTTCCACCCGGGACTCCAGACTGTTTCCCCGTCGTTGATGTAAAAATACTTACCCCCGCTGTCCATCGGCAC
>CAZFTY010000368.1:0-2901 GCA_964521835.1 uncultured Microbacter sp. | reverse complement strand
TTGGCCGATCAGAGCAATATCGCGTTTGGTAATGTCGCAGTAAGGCGAAAGAATGCGGATACCGGCTTCCGTTCCCTCTTTGGCCGCTGTGGTGAAAGCATCGATAAACGAGCGACGGCAGTCGGGATAAATCGCATGGTCGCCAAAATGGTTGCCGATCAGAACGGCATCCAGATCGTTGCTCTCGGCCAGCCCCACGGCAATACTCAGCATGATACCGTTGCGAAAAGGGACGATGGTTTTTTTCATATTCTCGGCCTCGTAATGTCCTTCGGGAATTTCGCCTCCGTTTTGCAGCAGATCACTTTTGAAATAGTCGTTCATAAATCCGAGATGGATGACGATATGCCGGATTCCAAGTTCTTCGCAATTGAGTTTGGCAAAAGCGATTTCACGGTCGTTGTGCTTCGATCCGTAGTGGAACGATACGGCCAGACGGATGTCTTCTTTGTATTGGTGTAGAAGCGTTGAACTGTCCAACCCTCCCGAGTATACGATTAATGCGTTCATTGTAAATAAAATAGTTGCGGTAAAAGATGAAGGGTCGATACGAATAAGCCGGAACCGGCTTCGGTTGCAAAGATACAAATCAATTTTTAACCTGCATGGATTTTGTATTTTAAAAACAAACAACGCCGTCTGCAGGCAGGCGGCGTTGTGTTATGTAGAAAAAGGGATCTTATTTCAAATCGCCCTCTTTTATAAGGTATTCTGCAATTTGAACGGCGTTCAGCGCCGCACCTTTCTTGATCTGGTCGCTAACGCACCAGAAGGTGATTCCGTTGGGATTTGAAAGGTCTTTGCGGATACGACCCACGTAAACAGGATCTTTGCCAGACACAAAAAGCGGCATCGGATAATCCTTTTCAGCCGGATTGTCCTGCAAAATTACACCTTCAGCGTCAGCCCAGGCATTGCGAGCGTCTTCAACCGAAACAGGAACTTCTGTCTCTGCCCAAACGGCTTCGGAATGAGCACGAAGCGACGGTACGCGTACACAGGTAGCGCTAACTTCAGCATCGGTGTGCATTATTTTTCGGGTCTCGTTATACATTTTCATCTCCTCTTTGGTATAGCCGTTATCGGTAAATACGTCTACCTGAGGGATCATATTGAATGCCAACTGGTGTACGAATTTCTTTACGGTAACAGGATCGCCGTTGAGCGCTTCTTTGTATTGTTGGAGAAGCTCGTCCATAGCGGCAGCACCAGCGCCGCTTGCAGCCTGATAAGTAGCCACATGCACCCGTTTTATTTTGGAGATGTCGTTGAGGGGTTTCAACGCGACAACCATCTGGATGGTTGTACAGTTCGGATTGGCAATAATACCTCTCGGACGGACTTTAGCATCTGCGGCGTTCACTTCGGGAACTACCAACGGCACGTCGTTGTCCATACGGAAAGCACTCGAATTGTCAATCATCACAGCTCCGAATTTGGTGATGGTTTCGGCATATTCTTTCGAGATTCCTGCACCTGCAGATGTGAAAGCAACATCTACACCCTTGAAGTCGTCATTGTGTTTAAGTTCTTTGACGACGATCTGTTTACCCTTAAAGGTGTAAGAGGTTCCCGCACTGCGCGATGAGCCGAACAGCAGTAGTTCGTCCATCGGAAAATCTCTCTCAGCAAGCACTTTCAGGAATTCTTGTCCCACGGCGCCGCTTGTGCCGACAATTGCTACTTTCATTTTTCCGCTAAAAATTTGAAAAATTAAAAATTTGTTTGTACATTTATGTCTGTTCCAATCAGTATCTCACTGACGGAAAAACAGCACAAAATTACTCTATTTTACTCAAATAACAGTGTTTTATGCGAAAGATTATCACTTTTTCACTACTTTGGATTACGGTTTATTCGTTCGGACAGTATTCGGAATCCTTTTCCGACGGTGATTTTACATCCGGTCCGGTGTGGTCGGGCACAACGGATAAGTTTGTGGTAAACGGCTCAAAGCAGTTGCAATTGTCTGCTCCTGCAGTGACCTCAAGGGCATACCTTTCTACCCCATCCAAAGTAATCGACAGTGCTGCGTGGCAATTTTATATGAATGCCGGCTTGTTGCTTACCAGTGGTAATTACGTAGATTTTTATGTGGTTTCGAATAACCCCGACTTATCCGGAAATTTGAACGGCTATTATGTGATGGTAGGCAACACCAATAAAGAGGTGGCTCTCTACCGTCAATCCGGCACCACTAAAACGAGGTTGGTCGCGGGTATCACCAAGCGGCTTCCGGTGTCGGGAAGTGTCACCGAACTGACGGTGAAAGTTACCCGGGATGCTTCCGGCACCTGGTCACTTTACTCCCGGTTACCATCCGAATCGGACTTTGAGCTTGAGGGCATTGTAACCGACACCACATTCGACAGAAGTGCCTATTCCGGTATTTTGTGCAATTACTCCTCTTCGAATAGCTCGAATTATATTTTTGATGATTTTATTGTAACCGGCAATGCGGTGGTAGATACCGTTCCTCCGGCAATATTGTCTTACGGACTTTCGGGAGACAGAAAGTTGGCGGTGACATTTTCCGAACCGGTCGACCTGTCCGGAGCCGCCATCACGGTTCCTGCCGAATTGGGCCGTTATACACTTAACATGTCGGGCAATACTCTTGAACTCTTGCTTGCTACTCCTGTTCCCGGACACAAAACATTTGTGGTGACCTTTGACGGTATCACTGACCGGGAAGGCAACCGCATGGTCAAAAGGGATTTGTCATTTGTTTTTTATCCGACCGCATTCGGAGATTTGGTTTTTAATGAGATAATGTGCGACCCATCACCCAGTGTCGGTTTGCCGGAGGTGGAGTATGTGGAATTGTATAACCGGCGGGATTTTCCGGTCGATCTTTCGGGATGGATGTTCCACTACGGATCAAAATCGTATCCCATTTCG
>CAZFTY010000367.1:0-2921 GCA_964521835.1 uncultured Microbacter sp. | reverse complement strand
ATCGTCGTATTACCCTGTTGGGAATGTCGAATAACATCAACCAGCAAAACTTTTCACAGGACGATTTAGCCGACATTATGGGCGGCGGAATGGGCATGGGCCGTGGCCGGTTTGGAGGTCCAGGTGGCGGTTCCACATTAGTTTCAGGCAGTGGTGGTTTAACAAAAACCAATGCCGGTGGTTTGAACTATACCGACAAATGGGGAAAGAAAATAGACGTTACCGGAGGATACTTCTTCAACATGACGAATAATACGTTGATCCAAACAAAAAACGATACCTATTTCAAACCGGATGCATTGGGCAGAATGCAAACATCTGACGAAAACGACTTCTCTAAAACAAAAAATATCAATCACCGTTTCAACCTGAAATTAGATTATCAGATCGACGCGAATAACTCGTTAACATTTATGCCGAACTTAAGTTTCCAGACCAACAACGGAAACAGTTCAATGCTGTACAATACATATCTGAACGGGCTCTCATCTACTAAAACCAACACAGCCACAAGTCGTGACATTACAGCCAATAACATGTCGGCAATGTTGTTATTCCGACACCGGTTTAGCAAGGCCGGACGTACCATTTCACTTACCCTGAATGGGAGCTCCAATAAAAACAACAATGACGGAACTACAGATCAACATTTTATCAATGCAGCCACAACGGTTGACAATTATCAAACGATCCTGAATAATTCAAACGGCTATGGTCTGGGTGCAAACGCCATATACACAGAGCCACTGGGAAAAACATCGCAATTGCAAGCAACCTACAGCGTTAATTACAACCACCGCGATATCGACAAAAAAACCTTAGATCGTTTAACGATGGTATTGGATACTGCATTATCTAACTTATATAATAGCGATTACCTGACACAATCAGGAGGTTTCGGATATCGCCTCAGCGGTAAAGGATTAATGTTAATGGCCAATCTTAATTTTCAACACGCATCTCTTACCGGCGATCAAACCTATCCGTTACTTGTAAACACGGACAAATCATACAACAGTATATTGCCTAACGTTATGTTGAATTATCGTTTCAACACATACAATACGATCAGAGTATTTTTACGTTCATCAACATCGGCACCCTCCATACAACAATTACAAAATGTAATCGACAATTCCAATCCGGCTGCTATCACCGGAGGTAATCCGAGCCTGAACCAGCAAATATCAAACAACGCCATGTTCCGGTATACCTTTACTCCGAAATCGGGTCAAACCCTGATTGTGATGTTCAGTGCGGGTAACACCCTCCATTATATCGGGAATTCGACTGTTTTGGCCACCAAGGATAGTGTGTTGCAAAAAGGCATTATACTCCGAAACGGCGCTCAGTTTAGTTCACCGGTCAATTTATCCGGTAGCTGGAACCTGAACTCCATGGTAACGTTCGGATTTCCGATCGATTTTATCAAGAGTAACCTGAATATTTCATCCAACTTCGGATTCAATCAGATCCCCTCTCTCTACAATGGAGTAAAACAGATGACGAAAAATTACACGGTTACGCCACAGGCAATCCTCGGAAGTAACATCAGCGACAGACTTGACTTTACCCTTTCGTACAGTGCAGCATATAACATTGCCCACAACAATGCATATGCATCTGCGAACAATACCTATCTGAATCAAACTGCAAGTTTCAAACTCGACTGGATATTCTGGAAAGGATTTACATTCCAGAACGGTATGACCTATCAAAATTACCGCAGTTTTGCCAATAGCATTTCGAGCGGGTTTACTCAAAACTACTTCATGTGGACTGCCAGTGTGGGTAAAAAAATCCTGAAGGCCGACAGAGGAGAGATCAAGCTACAGGCCTACGACATCCTGCGCCAAAACAAATCATTGACACGAAATGTTTATGACAACTACTATGAAGACGCGACTTCGAATGTACTAAAACCATATGTAATGTTGAGCTTTACATACGACTTACGTAATTTCAGCGGACAACAATATCAAAACCAAAACCGTCAAAGACAGCAAATGTGGCAAAACGGCGGTATGCCCGGCGGAATGCCTCCTGGTGGTATGCCTGGCGGTGGAATGCCCGGTGGCGGCAGACCTATGATGTAATCTCTCAAACCCTGCGTAAAAGCTGTAAGTAAACAAAATTACTTACAGCTTTTTTCTTTTACTCCACAACAGTTTTTCCTAATTTTGCAAGCAAAATAAGCCCGAAACAAAATGAAAATTTGTATCGTTCAAACTCAGGCGCTAAAAGGCGATATTGCCGGAAATATTGCCAGACATCTTCAGTTTACAGAACTTGCCATCGCCAACGGCACGGATATGATCGTATTCCCCGAACTATCGGTAACCGGCTATGAGCCTACGTTGGCCGCTAAGCTGGCCACGACAGCAACCGACGAACGACTCGACTGCTTTCAGAAGCTCTCTGACAGACATCGGGTTACCATCTGCGTTGGGCTACCTACCCGATCGGAACAACAATTTTTCATTAGCATGATTATTTTTCAACCTGATAAAGAACGGTTGACTTACTCCAAGCAATATCTCTACCCCACCGAAGTCGATTATTTCTCTCCTGGCAGCAAGACTGTTTTCCTGCATCCGGAAGAAAATACGGTTATTGCACCGGCCATCTGCTACGAACTATCGGTACCGCAACACGCAAAGAATGCACACAACAACGGTGCATCTGTCTACATTGCCAGTGTGTTGAATTCGGAAAGTGGTGTCGACAATGATTTGAAAAGACTTTCGGAGATTGCCCGCAACTATAGCATGACTACGTTTATGGCCAATTATGTTGGCGAATCGGGCGGATATGCCTGCGCAGGCAAAAGCTCGGTTTGGCATTCGGATGGCACACTGGCCGGACAACTCGACGGCAAAAACGAAGAAATCCTTATCTACGACACAAAAAAAACAAACGGT
>CAZFTY010000366.1:0-2932 GCA_964521835.1 uncultured Microbacter sp. | reverse complement strand
AAAAGCAGACAAAGTTACTGCTTTCTGATAAGATCGGGACACAAAAAAGCACGTACACGAATTGAAAAATCCATGTACGTGCTTCAAAATTTTCATCGGTTAATATTGCGGATTTTGTTTACTCTCCAAATCTTTCATATCCATCTGTTTTTTATCCATCATGCGCCATGCGTAGAAAATGTATGCCAGTACAACGGGAATGAAAAGCGAAACCACGCTCATCACCTTTAGTGTAAAGTAGCTGGACGAACTGTTGCGGATGGTCAGAGAACTTTGCAGATCGGTTACCGAAGGGTAAAAAGCCGTGTTGTTGTATCCCAGAATGAGTAGCAGCGATAGAACGGCCAGTACTGTTCCGGTGCCAGCAAACCAGATTCCTTTTGTACTTTTGGTCTGGAAAATACCGATGCCAATGCCATAAAGCAACGATACGACACCCAGTAACATGGTGATACCGATTATCGGCATTTCAATGAAATTATGCAGGTATTTTGCATTTTGCATATACACTTCACCTGTGGACGGATTTACAGCAAATCCTTTGGATGCCAATGTCCAGATAAAGAAGGTGAGGAAGCAAACTAAAAAACCAATAGCGTTTATCAATACCTGTTTCCGGGCGCGTGTATTAATATCGGC
Source organism: uncultured Microbacter sp. (assembly GCA_964521835.1). Lineage (GTDB taxonomy): Bacteria > Bacteroidota > Bacteroidia > Bacteroidales > Paludibacteraceae > Microbacter. Next base: position 2,293 of record CAZFTY010000366.1, on the reverse strand, counting down.
ATTGTGAATATTGCTGATAAAATAGAGACTACCCAATACGCGTGCCAGAAAAAAGATAGAGAAGCCCAATAACAAATTCCGAACGTTGAATGCAGCCTCCAGGCCGTGCAGCGGATTTTGCCATTGAGAAATAACAGGCATCATCGGTTGGTAAATATTATCCTTGTTTACAATAAATTCGCTGCCGGTAAAAAAGGTGCCGACCGCCGTGCCGAACAAGAGTAATCCTACAAATCCGTTGAGTAACAAAAATGCTTCGTATGTTTTGTGTCCGAGGATGTTTCCCTCTTTTTTGCGGAATTCGTAGCTGATGGCCTGCAATACAAAGCAGATCAAAATAATCATCCATGGCCAATATGCTCCTCCGAAACTGGTGGAGTAGAAGAGGGGAAATGAGGCAAAGAATGCTCCCCCGAAAGTGACCAGCGTGGTAAAGGTAAATTCCCATTTTTTGCCAATAGAATTTACCAGCAATGTTCTCTCTTCATCGGTTTTTCCAATGGTGTAAAGCAACGACTGTCCTCCTTGTACGAAGAAGAGAAACACTAAAATTGCTCCAAGCAGTGATACTAAAAACCACCAATATTCTTGATAGAATGCGTAATCCATAATTGTAAGAGTTTAATTTTGGAATAAGTGATTTGTGTTATTGAATATGCTCCGGTCCTTTACGGATTTCGTTTACCATAATACTTACAATGGCCACAAACAATACGATAAAGATAACGGCAAAGATTGTGAAAGTGGTTTGTATCGACCCTACCGGAATATCCGAAACCGCCGCAAATGTTGGGAGCAGGTCCTGAATGGCCCACGGTTGGCGTCCTACCTCAGCAACGATCCAGCCCGAGAAGGAGGTCAGATATGCCAACGGAATCGCCCAGATAGCCACCATCTGAAGCCATTTCATGTTTTCGATTCTGCGTTTGATATACAGGATGAAAATGAAATAGAGCAAAAAGAAGCCTCCGAAAATAACCATGAAACGGAAGGAGTAGAATGTTAACGGTACATTCGGAATCAGTTGCTTTTTATCTTTTACATATCCGTATCCGTAGTATGGCGATGTTGCGGTAAAGATGGCTTTGTTGACAGCTGCCAGAGAGTCGTTATGCGCTTTCATTGCCAGTTTGTATCCTTTCAACGCGTTTTGCGCCATCCGTCCGAATACGATCTTTTCGTCTGTCGTAACAGGCTTGATGGTCGATTTGTCAGCTTTCGTGACAAGGTAATTTCCATCCAGCAGATCGTTTACCCCGGGTACAAAGGCGTTGCCATCGCGATAGGCTAAAAACGATAAAAGTTTAGGTAACGTTATCTTAACTAAAAACGGGTTTGTTGCATCATTGTACTCTTTTTTTGCCGGGTTGAGGATACCGACGGCAACCAATCCTTCGCCGTTATGTCCGTGATAAAGGCCCTCCATGGCAGCCAGTTTCATCGGTTGCTTTTGTGCCACCTGATAGGCCGATCCGTCGCCGCTATACATGGCCAGAACGATGCCGAGCAATCCGAAAACGGCGGCGATTTTAATGCTTTTATGGGCAAATTCGATGTTTCGTTTTTTCATCAGGTACCATGCGCTGACTCCGATAACGAAAGCCGCCCCGACAATCCACGAAGAGGTTACCGTATGAAAAAATTTGTTCATAGCCATCGGAGAGAATAACACAGCCCAAAAATCGGTCATCTCACTACGAACGCTATCGATGTTGAATGTCGTTCCTGTCGGATACTGCATCCAGGCGTTAGCCACCAATATCCACAAAGAAGATAGCGTGGCGCCGAACCAGGTTAGCCATGTTGCTGCCAGATGGAAACCTTTGCTCACTTTGTTCCAACCGAAGAACATGATGACGAAGAAGGTCGATTCGAGAAAGAAGGCCATGATACCTTCGATAGCCAACGGCGCTCCGAAAATGTCGCCGACTAACCAGCTGTAATTCGACCAGTTGGTTCCAAACTGAAATTCGAGAATTAAACCACCGGCAACCCCGACGGCAAAGTTGATACCGAAAAGGCGCATCCAGAATTTGGTCATCGTTTGCCATTCCGCTTTACCGGTGCGATAATACATGGTTTCCATGAGCGCCATGATAAAACCGAGACTTAACGTCAGAGGAACGAAAATCCAGTGATCCATGGCTGTCATCGCAAACTGAGCGCGTGACCAGTCTATTACAGATAAATCGAGTGTTCCCATAAGCAACAATTTGATTTTAAGTGAAATTCCATGTTAAAATGGAACGGGTGAATTTTATATTTGCGTTTTATTTGAAAAATTTAAGTGGCA
>CAZFTY010000365.1:0-2943 GCA_964521835.1 uncultured Microbacter sp. | reverse complement strand
GGAGTTCAAACGAAATCTCGATCAATCCCTTTATCACGCCCTCTTCACGCCATGGCATCTGATGAATCAATTTTCTGACACCCCGTTTCTCGACTGTGTAAATGTTACTTTCTCCGGTTTCCATCAGGTGGCATATTTTCTTCCACGAAGCCGCGCCATGACAATCTTTCAGGCTCTTACCGATAAGGTCTCCGTATTTAGCAAACTGAGAAGCAGACCGGTCGTTGCAATAAACCACAACACCTGACCGATCACAGACCGTCACGGCTGCCATTGTCTCTTTCCAATAGTCCATATTCATCCTCTTTGGTTTGAACGCAAAAATACAAAAAATAGCCTATTCTTTGCGTTTATTTATGCAATCCCTATCACATTCCCCGTAGCAATAAAAAAAGCCGGCTTCGTAAAGCCAGCTTTTTCTATAATGCACCTATTTTGCATTTGTGATCCTACCGGGAATCGAACCCAGACCAACAGAACCGGAATCTGTCATTCTATCCATTAAACTATAGGACCAATCGGAGTGCAAAAATACTATTTTTCACAGAGATTTGCACTACCTTTGAACAGATTCTATTCTATTTTTTGCAAAATATAGAACGATAAACGATTACGGACGAAGGCTCTTCATCACAAAATCAAAGATTTCCTTTTCTCTTTTCTTTGCAAATTCAGGATAATCCATACCATCCCAGTTGAAAATATACTGAGAGAACGAACGGTTGATAAATACAGAGAAAAGCAATGAAAATACGCTGAACAGCAGCTCTTTAGTATCGATAGGACGAATAATACCCTGTTCGATAGCCTCTTTGGTTTGTCTTTCAAAACGTATCATGATTTCCTGAGGGAAAAGCGAGATTTTACGTTTGAGAAAATTCAATCGCTGCGGATTGTTCAAGAATTCATTAACGATAAACAAGGGCATTTTAGGACTGGAAACAAACAGATCGAACTGTGCTTCCATCATTTGATTTAATCTTGTGAGATAGGGCTTCTCTCCGTCAACAGCCTCCGTGAGTACGACAAGTACTTGTTTATACTTGTTAATAAATACGGTTTCAAAAAGATTTTCTTTCGACCGGAAATAATAGTGCACCAAAGCATGATTTACTTCTGCCTTTCGGGCAATTTCCGTCGTTTTTGCAGCGCTGAATCCTTTATCTAGGAAAACTTCTTCAGCAGCCATCAGGATACGATGTTCCGTGTTAATTCCTTTCATTGTTGTGTCGTAATTTGGTTAGTTAAAATATAGCTCTGATAGTAAAAACTCTGTTCAAAACAGATATATTTGTATATGTATACGTAGAGACAGCTTTAACATCTTCAAAAGATAATTGTTAAATTATATTTTTTTTATTTTTGATATTGATTTTTCTCAACCGACAAAAATAACAGATATACACCAATAAAACAACAAAAGGAAGATTTTTTTTATTTCTATAACACTAAAATATTCAACTATCCGAACACATAAACTTTTATTTTTTATTTACCATGCGAAGCTCCTTTGTTATATTTTTTATATTTCTGATTTTAACTACATTACCAGACATCATTATTTTTCAGAAATGGATAAAACCGTTACAAGTAAAGTGGATAAAAATAGTCCATTGGTTGATGTACTGTATTTTTACACTCGGAATATTCTCATTATTACTGGTTTTACCCACTATTCAAAACGAAATTTTCCTCGAATTATTTATCTGGTTCAATGGGTTACTATTAACCATATATATTCCAAAAGCGCTGTTGACCATTTTCCTGCTATTAAACAAAGCCATACTCAAATGGACCAGATGTAAATCTCAATTCGCGCTATATCTGGGAGCCGTTTTGTCGTTATCCGTGTTTATCGGATTACTTTACGGCACTTTCGTGGGACGCTTTGATTCCGAAGTGACCCATATCGAAATTAGCAATCCATCACTACCTGCCGAATTCAACAATCTAAAAATAGTACAAATATCGGATCTTCACATCGGCAGCCTGGGTTCAAAAAGTTCCTTTTGGGCAAGATCGGTTGCTTTATGCAATAAAGAAAAGCCTGATCTGGTGATGATGACCGGAGATATGATAGATAACTTTGCAACCGAACTCACGCCTCAAATCATAAAAACATTGGGAACCCTTCAGGCAACGAGTGGAAAATATGCGATACTGGGTAATCACGATTATGGCGATTATACCAACTGGAAGTCGGAAGCGGCAAAAAAGAATAATAAGGAAGAGCTTATCCGAAGAGAGAGAGCAATGGGCTTCAATGTTCTGACAGACGAGCATACCTTCCTGACCCGGGGAGACGACACATTAGTCATTGCCGGAGTACAAAACTGGAGCAAGCCGCCGTTTCATTGCTACGGAAATCTGTCGAAAGCCATGCAGGGAACGGAACGTTTTCCGTACGTACTACTTCTCTCTCACGATCCGAATCACTGGATGGCACAAGCTATCCACTATCCGAATATACGCCTCATGCTGGCAGGACACACGCATGGCATGCAACTTGGCATCCATAAATTCGGCATACACTGGTCGCCGGCTCAATGGATATTCAAACAATGGGACGGCTTGTACACTTATAAAGATAAAGCACTGTACGTCAACCGGGGCTTAGGTTATCTGGGTATCCCCATGCGATTAGGAATGCCCCCCGAGATAACCGTAATAACCTTGAAAAGAGATTAATACGAACGACGGAAAACCATCCGCTGCAAATTGACCACAGCGCGCGCAACACAGATCGGGCAACATATCGTTTTGCAATCCACAAAAAATGCCCTATCTTTGCAACAACATATAGAAGAAGCGCTACCATTATGATTAATAGGATTTTGCTTCGTATCAAGATCGTTCAAATTGTATTTGCATATTACAAGAGCGGCGAGAAAGAGTACGGAGTTGCCGAGAAAGAGTTATTTCACAGTATTGAGAAAACTTACG
>CAZFTY010000364.1:0-2978 GCA_964521835.1 uncultured Microbacter sp. | reverse complement strand
TGCCAACTTCTCCGAGGCCATTGCCGAGGGTAGAGGAAAAGCACAGGCCGAGACCCTGAAAAAGAGTCGTACGCAAACCAAAGCCCGTCGGATGAAAGGTGATAAGGAAGAGGTGGTTTGGGCAACCGAACTGACCCGCGGCGATCTGGTGGTGTGTGAAACAGGGGATGTGATCCCTGCCGACGGCGATGTAATTGAAGGTATTGCCAGCGTGGACGAATCGGCCATTACCGGCGAATCGGCACCTGTGATCCGTGAGAGTGGCGGCGACCGGTGCGCGGTAACCGGTGGAACCAAGGTGCTGAGCGATAAAATCATTATCAAGGTAACTTCCGAACCGGGTGATACCTTCCTCGACCGGATGATTGCGCTGGTGGAAGGTGCCAAACGGAAGAAAACCCCCAACGAAATAGCGCTGAATAACCTGCTGTTGGGGCTGACAGCCATTTTCCTGATTGCGGTTATCACCCTGCCTCCGTTGTTCGACTACAACCTTGCCGGGCAGCAATCGACGTTGAGCCTGACCATTCTGGTGGCGTTGTTGGTCTGCCTGATTCCAACCACCATTGGTGGTTTGTTGAGCGCGATCGGTATCAGCGGCATGGATCGTCTGTTGCAAAAGAATGTGATTGCTACCAGCGGAAAAGCCGTAGAAGCTGCGGGTGATGTGGATGTGCTGATGCTCGATAAGACCGGTACCATTACCCTGGGTAACCGTATGGCAACCGATTTTATTCCTGCTGACACGGTTTCACAGGAGGCTTTGGCCGATGCTGCCCAACTGGCTTCGCTGGCCGACGAAACGCCTGAAGGACGTTCGGTGGTGATTCTTGCCAAAGAAAAATTTCACCTGCGCGAACGCCATATTCACGAATCGGATATGACTTTCGTTCCTTTTACGGCTCAATCGAGGATGAGTGGAGTCGATATTCGTTTGCCGAACGGTAAAATACGATCCATCCGTAAAGGAGCTACCGATGCTATCCGCAAATTTGTTCAAAACAACAATGGTTTTTTTCCTCAGAGTGTTTCGGACAAGGTCGTGGAGCTCTCTGGCCAGGGAGCAACACCGTTGGTGGTGGCCGATGGCGATCAGGTACTGGGCGTTATTCACCTGAAAGATATAGTGAAAGGGGGGATCAAACACCGTTTTGCACAGTTGCGCGCGATGGGTATCAAAACCGTGATGGTAACCGGCGATAATCCGCTGACTGCCGCGGCGATTGCTGCCGAAGCCGGGGTGGATGATTTTATTGCCGAAGCCAAACCGGAGGATAAGCTCTCCCGCATTCGTCAGGAGCAGGCCAACGGTCACCTTGTGGGGATGATCGGCGACGGTACCAACGATGCTCCCGCTTTAGCGCAGGCCGATATCGGTATTGCCATGAACAGCGGCACGCAGGCTGCCCGCGAAGCCGGCAATATGGTCGATCTGGATAGTAATCCGACAAAGCTGATAGAGGTGGTTGAAACAGGCAAGCAGTTGCTGATGACCCGGGGCTCGCTCACCACTTTCAGTATTGCCAACGACGTATCGAAATATTTTGCCATTATCCCGGCTATCGCTGCCGGATTGTATGCCGGTGCAAATGGTCAGGGAGTGCTCTCGGCACTCAATATAATGCACCTTGCCACCCCACAAAGCGCCATACTCAGCGCGGTTATCTTCAATGCCCTGATTATTGTCTTGCTCATTCCGTTGGCATTGAAGGGCGTAAAATACCGGCCGCTTTCGTCGAACCGTATTTTGGCTAAAAACCTGCTGGTGTATGGATTGGGTGGGCTGGTGGTGCCTTTTCTTGGCATTAAGCTGATAGATATTGTGTTACAGCTTTTACATTGTGTTTAATTTACTCAATATTAATTTGTTGAAAATGAAAACGAAACCTTTGATTACGCTGTTGTTAATCACTCAATTGGTGTTTGTAGTGGCCTGTTCTTCGCACAAAGGGCAAGCGGGTAAAGGTAATATTACCGAATCGGTCTGGGGTTTGGTATCTGTCAAAGCGACAACAAGCGATTCGCTGTTGATGCCTCTGAAAGATGAAGTGCCGACTCTGGACGTTTTAACCGACGGTACGATAAAAGGTACTACCGGATGCAATAGTTTTGAAGGTCAGGTAGCGGTAACCGGCTATAACCTGAAATTCGGGAACCTGCTCTTTACACATGTGTCGTGTCCCGACAAAGCCCTCGAAAGCGCTTTTTATGCCACGCTCGATTCGACGGACAACTATACCGTCGATCACGGCCATCTGTTATTGAAAAAAAGAGATAAAGTGCTCGCTACGTTTATGTCGATGGATGTAAGATGATCCGGTAATTCGGCGCTTTTTGGTTTAATTCTTAAACTTTGAAATAATGTATATTGTTCATAAATGGTCGATGCTGAAATGTTGTGCTGTCGTTGCTTGTACTGTTTTGAGCTTTCAGGCAAAAGCGCAAAATGATAACCGTCATTTTTCTGTGTCGGCCGATGTGGTTAGTTCGTATGTCTGGCGTGGGGTAGCGCAAGAAGGTTCGCGGGGCGGTGCACCCAATATTCAGCCGACCGTTTCGTATGTCAATGGTGCTTTTTGTGCCGGGGCATGGGGTTCGTACGCGTTTTCAGGCAATGTCAAGGAGGTTGATCTGTATGCAACTCTTTCGTTGCCCGATGCATTCTCTGTTACCGTTACCGATTATAACTGGAATAACGGAAACGATGGCAGCATCGGATATTTCAACTACAAGAGTGGAAAAACGGGTCACGTTTTTGAAGGGACGCTGGCTTACGGAGGAACAAAATCTTTTCCTTTGTCAATTGCATGGAATACAATGTTCTATGGTGCTGATAAAAATGCAAATGGCAATCAGGCGTTCTCCACGTATGTAGAATTGGGTTTGCCAATTGCTTCGAACGTTAAAGCCTTTATCGGTGCCTCTTTGTTCGATAGTCCTAATTATTATAACAATGGTTTTTCTGTAATCAACCTTGG
>CAZFTY010000363.1:0-2987 GCA_964521835.1 uncultured Microbacter sp. | reverse complement strand
GTAATTCGGACGAAAAATCTGTCACCGAAACCTTTAGAAAAGCTAAAACACAACATTCATATCCAACCGTATCAATCGAACAACTCCATCAGCACCGGCAACGATTTTAGCTCTCCGATTTCGACCAGATGTATCCGATAGTAGGTTAGCATATACTCGATAATACGAACCCGTTCTTCGCGCGAAAAACGAAACTTGTGCATATTCTCATAGTTGATACGCATTAACTGATAGAGAACCGCACTCTCGTCAGGACGCAAAAATTGTTTATGCAAAGGTATGGCAGAGGTAAATATGCCATTGACCATATCGAAGTAGAAGCGTAAACCAACATGCTCGGTATTGGGAAAGAAGCCAAGAAAACGGGTCAGATGAAGTATCAGTACCAAATGAAAATTGGCTACTCCCTGCTCCGAACGTTCGAGCACCAGCACCGACTCCTGCAAAAACAGAAACAGATGCCTGTCGGTCTGCATTTCGCGCAGCGTACGATACAAAAACTCGGACAAAAAAAGAGCCAAAGCATTTTTTACCGGATTCATTTGAATGGAATTGACAATCCGGTACGAACGAATCTCCTTTATCTGATGCAGTTCCCGATCGGGTTTCATCTCTATCTCCATATCGACCAACGACAATGGTTGCAAAAAAGCCATTTTCGATCCGCTTTTTTTGCGCCCGGCGCCATATAAAATACACGACAGCCGTCCCCGCTCTTCGGAGATCAAATGAACGATAATGGCTTTATCGTTGTATTTCACACAATGCAGAATAATGGCTTTCGTTTTAAGAAACATGGCAGGTGTACGATGAATATTCCCGACAGGCAAAGATAGGCTATTTTCGGTTCAAGACATAAAAAAACGGCATGACACCTTTCGATGCCATGCCGCGATTACTAATAACAAAAATTATCCCTGATATGCCTCGCGAACTGCGGCATACACGATATCGCCATGGACAATATTCAATCCTTTCTGAAGCTCTGCATTTGCGGCACACGCTTTTTCCCAGCCCTCATTAGCCAGTTGTATAGCATAAGGCAAGGTAGCATTGGTCAATGCCAGTGTAGAGGTATAAGGTACTGCCCCCGGTATATTGGCAACACAATAATGAACCACGCCATCGATCGTATAAATGGGATCGTTGTGTGTGGTTGCATGGGATGTTTCAAAACATCCACCCTGATCGATTGCCACATCTACCATAACAGCCCCTTTTTGCATTGTGGGCAACATAGCAGCAGTCACCAAATGGGGAGTCTTTGCTCCGGTTACCAATACGGCACCAATAACAAGATCGGCAGATTTCACCTCTTCGGCAATGACATAGTCGGAAGAGACGAGCGTTTTCACGTTATGAGGCAACACATCGGCCAAATAACGCAGGCGGGGCAATGAAATGTCGGCCAAGGTGACATCAGCACCCAAACCGGCAGCCATCCAGGCAGCTTGTGTTCCCACAACACCACCACCCAACACCAATACTTTTGCCGGTTTCACACCGGGCACGCCACCAAGTAAAATACCTTTGCCTCCATTGGGACGTTCAAGATACTTGGCACCTTCCTGAATCGACATCCTGCCGGCAACTTCCGACATCGGAATCAACAATGGAAGACTACGGTCGGCCTTTTCAACCGTTTCGTAAGCAAGACAAACAGCTCCGCTGTCGATCATCGCTTTGGTCAGTTTGGGATTTGATGCAAAATGAAAGTACGTAAAAAGCAACTGGCCTTTTTTAATCAACCGATACTAAGGTTCACCCGGTTCTTTCCCCTTGATAATCATCTCCGAAGCGGCATACACCTCTTCGATTGAGGGCAACAAAGTTGCGCCTACCTTCAAATACAAATCATCACTAAAGCCACTATTGGCCCCTGCACCTTCCTGAATGTAAACAATATGGCCATGTTTAACAAGTGCAGCCACGCCGGCGGGAGTTAATCCCACGCGATTTTCGTTGTTTTTAATCTCTTTTGGGGTTCCAATTTTCATACTCTTCAAAATTTAAAGGTAAATAAATTAATCCTCCAAAGGTCATGTTTTTTTATTGCAATCGCAAAAGATTGAGACAAAAAATAGAGTGGTATTATGTTCTAAAACATGTTTGAACACATATACCTAAAAAACAATAAGTTCTGCCTCTACCCAATCTTACACCTATTTCAATAAACTTTTTTTAACTGTTTCCTTAGCCTGTTGAAAAAAAGACAATTATTTATCAACAGGCAGCCAAACAACTGTATTCCAGTAAAATAAATTAACACCCTGATAATAAAGATTGTACAAAAAAACATGAAAAATACCTCAAAAGAGCTATTTTATATGTGGAAAATCTTTTTGATCTTTGTCTACCCGAAAAGACATAAGACCGAAAAAGATGAAATTGAACAATGCCAGTGACTTGTGGCACCGTTGTCTTCGTGTGATACGCGACAATGTGTCCGAAACTACCTTTTCTACGTGGTTTTTACCTATCGTACCGTTAAGTTACGAGAACAACGTATTTACGGTACAAGTCCCCAGCCAGTTCTTTTACGAATACATCGAAGAGACCTTTGTTGATCTGTTACGAATGACCATTCACAGAGAAATCGGAGATGGCACACGTTTGATGTATCGCGTTTTGGTCGACCGTACTTCCGGAACCAGCACTACAATTCCGAGCGATGACAAGCTAAAACCCAATCAGCTATACAACGCCCCCAAGCAGGACAATCCGTTTACACGGAAAGAGGTTGTGCCCCATATCGATCCTCAGCTCAATCCGATCTATAATTTCAATACGTTTGTTGAGGGTGTCAGCAACAAACTGGCTCGTACAGCCGGTATCAGCATTGGCAACAATCCGGGAACCACCATTTTCAACCCGTTGTTTGTGTTTGGACAATCAGGGGTAGGTAAAACACACCTTGTTCATGCTATCGGTATTCAGGCAAAAAAAACGCATCCTGACAAGCGGGTACTTTACGTTTCCGCCAATCT
>CAZFTY010000362.1:0-3003 GCA_964521835.1 uncultured Microbacter sp. | reverse complement strand
GGGCTATTACAGCACGTTCTACCGGTCCGGGTTTACGTCCGAGCAATACACAAAGAGCATCTTCCTGTGTCCGGATCTGAGTTTCCAATGCAGGAACAGATAATTGTGTGCTGTAGAGGAGCGCTTTGCTCTGTTCTACGGCTGCCGCGTTCTGTTGTCCGGCGGTCATCAGGCTTTGCATGGTTTCGGCGCTCTTTTGCAGCGACACGATGTTCTGACGGGTGATCGCCAGTTGTTCGTCGTATGCAAGTAGTGTGTAGTACGCCTTGGCAATGTTGGCAATCAACGTGGTTTGTACCAGGTTTTTGTTCTCGTTACTGTTGAGCAGAGCCGCGTATTTTGCCTTGGCCTGATTATTGAGTTTGCCCCACAGGTCTATTTCCCACGAAGCTGTGAATCCTACTTGATTGACGGATGTGGAGTATCCTAACACATCGGTAACGCCCTTTTCCGAACTGGTACGGGTATGATTTAACTGCCATCCTGCCGAAACGGTAGGTTGATTGGCTGCTCCGGCCATCATCATGTTTGCTTCGGCTTGCCGGATACGTGATACGGCTATTTTGAGGTTCAGGTTGTTGTTGAGCCCTTCTTCTATGAGTTGCTGGAGCTTGGCATCGGAAAAATACTCTTTCCACGACATATCGGCCACGGAAGTTGTGTCCTGTCCATTTCCCAGCGTATCTCTCACTATACCTTTGCTATCGGGAGCCGGTGCTTCGGCCAGCTCTTTGTACGACCGGCACGAGGATATGCTCAATGCCAATACCGTCGCAAAAAGATACAGGGTTTTATGTTTGATAAATCGATTCATCATATTGATTTTTGTTTTTACAGTACCGGCAGAACCCCATACAGGGCTCTGTCGATTGAATGGTTGATTAAATCTCGCTATCGTCGGTAGTTACGATCTTATGCTTGCTCAGGCGTTCGTGCAGCGTCTGGAACAGGATAAAGAGTACAGGGATGATGAAGATACCGATCAGTGTTCCGATCAGCATACCGCCCACAGCACTGATACCGATCGACTTGTTGCCCACGGCGCCGGCACCTGTTGCGAGAGCTAACGGCATCAATCCGAAGATCATGGCAAACGATGTCATCAGGATAGGACGTAACCGGGCTAATGCACCGCTGATGGCAGCCTTGGTGATACTCATCCCTTTCTGTCGGCGCTGGAGTGCATATTCCACAATCAGAATGGCATTTTTGGATAACAATCCGATCAACATGATGAGCGAGATCTGTACATAAATATTGTTTACAATACCTGTCCCATTCAACATCGCTCCGAATATGAAGATGAAGACACCTGCCAAACCAACCGGTAGCGAGAAGATAACGGCCAGCGGAAGAATGTAACTTTCGTAAAGAGCCGATAGTAACAGATAGACGAAAATAAGACTCAGGATAAACACGATGATGGTTTGATTGCTGCTATTGACCTCTTCACGGGTCATTCCCGAGAAGTCATAGCTATATCCATCGGGCAATGAAGTCTCCTTGATTGCCTTCAACGCATCTCCCGAAGTAAATCCTTTGGCATAGTTCGGAATAACGGTAACCGACATGGACGAGAAAAGGTTGAAACGGCTCAGCGACTGCGGGCCTGTAACATCTTTTACGTTCAGGAATTCGGTTATCGGCGACATGGTTCCGCTGGATGTTTTGACATAGAGGCCACTCAGATCTTCCAGCTTTGTGCGGTACTGAGGAGCTGCCTGTACCACAACGCGGAACTGTTTTCCGTAGGTGTTGAAGTTGGAGACATACATACTGCCGACATACGATTGTAACGCCGACATCACGTCGTTGAGAGTAAGCCCGGCATCTTTGATCTTGGCTATATTCGCTTCAAGCATCTTCTGCGGGAAGCGGGGATCGAACGTTGTCATGGCCGTCATTATTTCGGGTCGTTTCTGCAACTTGTTCAGAAAATCGGTTACGACATTGAAAAACTGATTGATATCGCCGCCGGTCTTATCCTGCATTTCGAGCGATACACCATTGCTTAATCCGAATCCCTGTAGCGTAGGTACCCCGAAAAACATAAAGGTAGCATCGGTGACGGATGAGGTCTTTTGTTTCAGCAGGGTAGCCACATCGTTGGTTGTCATTTTGCGCTCTTTCCAGGGCTTCATCTTTATCAGAATACCGCCGTACGAACTTCCGCTTCCTCCCATGAAACTAAAACCGGTGAGGCTGGTTACGCTCTTCACATCGGGAATCGCTTCTGCCATTTTTACGACGTTTTTAGTTACGCTGTCGGTTCGTTCGAACGAAGAACCCGGAGACAAAACCACCGAACCCATTACGGTTCCACTATCTTCCTGTGGCACAAATCCGGTAGGTAACATTTTTATCAGTCCGAAGAAAAGAAGGGCAAAAACAGCTACGATAGCAACCGTAATCCATCGGTGTTTCTTCGTCGAAAGGAAATAGAGCGAATGTTTGTATTTTTCGGTAGCAGCGCTGAATCCGATATTGAAGAAATAGACAAACCGTTTCGGCAAACTTTTGGTCGCAAGATCGGAATCTTCGTGTGGCTTTAGCAACAGGGCACAAAGCGCAGGGCTCAACGTCAACGCATTCAGCGCCGAAATCAGGATGGCCATGGCCAGGGTTAATCCGAATTGCTTGAAAAATACGCCACTGGTACCACCAAGGAAACTTACCGGAATAAATACGGCCGACATCACCAATGTGATGGAAACGATAGCTGGCGCAATTTCGCTCATCGCTTTTATGGCCGCCTTTTTGGCATCTTTCTCTCCGGCATCCATTTTAGCATGTATCGCTTCCACTACCACAATAGCGTCATCGACCACAATACCGATAGCCAATACAAGCGCGAAGAGTGTCAGTAGATTAATGGAGAATCCGAAGACCAGCAGGAAGAAGAAGGTACCGATAATGGCTACAGGAACCGCTACTGCCGGAATCAATGTCGCTCTGAAATTCCCTAAGAACAGTAATACGACTAGGAATACCAGCACGAAGGCT
>CAZFTY010000361.1:0-3018 GCA_964521835.1 uncultured Microbacter sp. | reverse complement strand
TATCAGTGATAATAAAAGGTACAAACACAGGTACAGTTACTGATTCTAATGGGAATTACACACTAAATAACTTGCGAGGAACAAGTACCTTGAAATTCTCATTTGTAGGGATGAAAGCACAAGAAATTCAGGTCGCACATCAGACGAAGATAAATGTTGTTTTAGCTGATGAATCAATCGGTCTTCAAGAGGTGGTTGCTGTTGGTTATGGCACGCAAAAGAAAATCAACTTAACGGGATCGGTTTCTTCTGTGAACGCTCAGGATTTCGCAAATCGGCCTTCGACCAACATCACCAATGCATTGGAGGGTAAAATGCCGGGTGTGACTATAACTACTACCAACGGCCAACCCGGACGTGACGGTGGAACAATAACTGTGCGCGGTATTGGCACCGGCTTAGGTGGATCGCCTGCAAGTTCAGGGCCAATGGTTATTGTAGATGGTATTGTGGCTTCGATGGGTGAGGTCAACCAGAATGATATCGAAAATATTTCAGTATTGAAAGATGCAGCATCGGCAGCTATTTATGGCGCCAGGGCTTCGAATGGGGTAATCCTTATTACAACAAAAAAAGGGAAAAAGGGACATTTGCAATTCAACTACAACGTTTACGGTGGTTTGCAATCGATTACCTGTAAGCCCGATTTTCTCCCTTCGTGGCAACAAGCCTCTCTCTATAATCAGGCATTGACCAATGAAGGAAGTAAAGCTAAATGGACGGATGCCGATATTCAGCTATTTAAAGATGGAACCGATTTTTCACATCCCAATACCGATTGGTTGAGCCTTTTCTATTCTCGTCCGGGCTATCAGCAGAGCCATACGTTTTCTGTAAATGGAGGAGATGACAAGTCGCAATACATGTTTTCGTTAGGTTACTTCGATCAACAAGGAAATGTTGCAAAAACCGACTACAAAAAATACAATGCTCGCTTTAACCTGAATTCACAGCTGAATAAATTTATCGGAACCAATGCGGGATTGTCTTTCCTTTATGCTCCGTTTACCGAACCGGTCAGCACGTATGCTACCAGTTTTTCACAAATTATTCGACAAATAAATCGCATCTCCAATACCGTTCCCTACACATATCCTAACGGAGCTTACGGCTATGTGGCGGATGGTAGTCCTATGGCCTGGCTGAATTCGGCTTCGCTCAATCAATCACAAAACTATACCATTACCGGTAATTTCGGTTTCGATATATCTCCCATTAAGGACCTTCATGTAAAACCCTCTTTGGGCTATCGTTTGACGATGAATCAGGGACAACAATATGTAAGTGATATTCAATATTACAGTGGTGGTTCAGAGGGTACTGCGTTGACTCCGACCAAATATCAGGGGCCGAACAACCTGACCAATTCTTCTGACAGAAATACCTATACGATTTTGCAGGTATTGGTTAATTATGAAAAGAATATTGCACAACACCATTTTAAAATATTAGGTGGCGCTTCTCAGGAACATTCACGTTATAACTACATGTCGGCCTACCGTCAAGGCTTTTTGAACAATGCGATTGACCAGATCAACGCAGCTCCTGCCGATGGGCAGAAAGCCACAGGCTATGCCAATGAATGGGCGTTGCAGTCAATATTTGGTCGTATTAACTATGATTATGCGGAAAAGTATCTGATTGAAGCCAATGTTCGTTCGGATGGTTCGTCGCGTTTTGCTTCCGGCAAACGGTGGGGAACTTTTCCATCTGTCTCATTAGGTTGGGTGGTTTCAGAAGAGAATTTTTTCAAACCGTTTACTAACATAGTAAATGTCTTTAAACTACGTGCTTCGTGGGGGAAGTTGGGTAACCAACAAATAAGCAACTATCCTACCGTTCCGGTCATTTCGCCGGGGCAGGTTTATTCGTTCAACCAAACTCTGGTAAGCGGCTTGGCTCCTAACTCAGGTGCAAATCCGAATATCCAGTGGGAAGCGACTGAAACCAAAGGATTGGGAATTGATGCTACATTTTTGAATAATCGTTTGAATATTTCTGCTGATTATTTCATTAAGAATACCAGTAATATTCTGATGGTTTTGCCGATAGCCTCACCATATGCACTGAGCGCTCCTTACCAAAATGCAGGAGCAATGAGTAACAAAGGAATTGAAATAAACGTAGGTTACAAACAAAAGCTTGGTGACTTTAGCTTCGATCTGAGCGGCAATGTGTCATACATTAAAAATACGGTTACTGATTTGAAAGGAACCGGTCCGGTGATTAGTGGAGACACATTTTATGATGTAAATTATCCATTTCGTTCTCTCTATGGATTCAAGTGTTTAGGTATCTACCAGAATACCGATGATCTGACAAAATATCCGGCTAAATTGAATTCGAAAGTGGGTCTGGGCGATCTGATTTATCAAGATCAAAATGGTGACGGTAAAATTGATTCGAATGATAAAGTTTTCTTGGGAACCTATTATCCTAAATATAATTTTGGATTTACGGCTAACGGAAGCTGGAAAGACTTGAGTCTGACTCTCTTCTTTCAGGGAGTTGCCGGTGTCAAGACTGATGGGGCCGGTTTGATTGGTCTTGTTGGGCCTGATGTACAAAAGCCAACCAGTGTTTTTCTTGATGCATGGACCTCAACAAATCACTCTACTACATTCCCGAGATTATGGTATCGGTATACTCAAAATGATCCGAGTGTTAATCCATCCTCTTTTTGGATGAAAAATTCATCTTATCTGCGATTGAAAAATGTTACTTTGAGCTATAATCTACCGAAAACATGGGTAAGTAAAGTGGGCTTAACTTCTGCAAAGATATTTTATAGTGGGCAAAATGTGCTGACATTTACCAAATTCTACAAGTGGATTGATCCTGAAGTGGGCGCAAGTGGAAGTTTATACAGCTATCCGCAAGTGATGGTAAATTCAATTGGTTTGAACGTAACTTTCTAAAAAAATATGACAATGAAAAAAGCATCTTTATCAATATTATTTGCGGTGCTCCTGCTGACAGGGTGCAACAAAGACTTTCTGAATAGATACCCTTTAGATT
>CAZFTY010000360.1:0-3027 GCA_964521835.1 uncultured Microbacter sp. | reverse complement strand
CTCAAAATCGGATTGCGCCATCAGCGCCGCCTCATTTTTCGCCGCTTTGAGCGTCCCACGCCACGGGAACATCTGCATCAACTGAATTTGGGCTCGTTGCTTACCTCCAAGAACCTCCATCGGCTCGATGAAATAGCCGAATGAGAGATCGGGATCAGGCAAAGCACCTACCTGAGGCACCTTTTGCAACGAAGCCAGATATTTGGTGTACTTAGACTTCAAAGCAGGATTGTTTTGAGCGGCAATTTTCAAATAATCATCCAATGAATCCTCTGCTTTAGCCGATCCAACGACAAAAACGAGTAGTATCAAAAATAATATTGTTCTCATTTTCAAATCATTCAGTTCAACCATTAAGGCATTAAGTAAGTTTAGTTTGATCTTCATGTTTCTAAATGTCTTAATGGTTTATAATTAATTTTCTTACTTCCCGTTCTCTCCAGATCGACTGCAAAACAGGCACTACATACATGGTCATGATCTGGATAATCATTCCCCCAAAGGTCGGGATGGCCATCGGAACCATAATGTCGGCACCTTTGCCGGTGGAGGTGAGAACTGGCAACAGAGCAATAATAGCCACGGCTGCCGTCATCATGGCAGGCCGCACCCGCTTTTTACCGGCTTCCACCACCGCTTCACGAACGGCAAGCACGGAGTCGGGTTTGCGCTCTTCAAAGATTTGATGAATGTAGGTTCCCATAATCACACCGTCGTTGGTGGCCAGTCCGAACAGGGCGATAAAGCCGACCCAGACTGCCACACTCAGGTTGATCGGGTGCATCTGGAACAGATCGCGCATGTTGACTCCGGCAAACGAAAAGTTAAGAAACCAGCCCTGACCATACAGCCACAGCATGATAAAACCTCCTGCAAAAGCAACAAAAACACCAGAAAAGTGAATGCACGAGGCGGTTATGGTTTTGAACTGACGGTACAAAATCAGGAATATCAGTAGCAAACTGATCGGAATCACAATCGATAACCGTTTGGTGGCGCGTATCTCCTGCTCATAATTTCCGGCAAACTGATAGGTAACGCCTTTGCCGAGCTTGAGTTTGCCTGCATCAATCTGCTGTTTCAAGAACTTGTCGGCCTGATTGACCACATCCACCTCTGCAAATTCCGGTTTGCGGTCGAAGGTGACGTATCCGGTCAGGAAGGTATTCTCACTCCGGATCATCTGCGAACCGCTGGCATATTCGATTTTTGCCAGTTCTCCCAACGGAATCTGCGAACCATCGGTCATAGCCGGAACCAGAATATTCTTCAAATCCTCGGGCGTAGAACGCAATTCGCGGGCATAACGCACCCGGACCGGAAACCGTTCGCGCCCTTCCACGGTTGTAGTGAGCGACATGCCACCCACTGCCGACTGAATCACATCCTGCACATCTTTTACACTCAATCCGTAACGGGCAATCGCTTCGCGGTCGATATCGATCAACAGGTAAGGCGCGGCCACGCTACGTTCGGCAAACACCGAAGAGGCCTGCACTGATGGCACCTGCTTCAACTGCTGCTCGATGGCAATGCCGCTCTTTTCTATTGTCTCCAGATCGGGGCCATAGACCTTTATTCCCATCGGAGCACGCATACCGGTAGAGAGCATCACCAATCGCGTCTCGATCGGTTGCAATTTGGGAGCGGAAGTCAGCCCCGGCAGTTGCGTAACCTTGACAATCTCCTGCCAAATGTCGTCCGGTTTATGAATCTGCGGCCGCCATTGCCGGAAATAATCGCCATGCTTATCCTCAATCAAAAACTCTTGAATATTTTTAGAAATAGATTGAGACACATTGAAATAGATAGAAATATTTTTCAAAGCATTACGCCTCTTTGTTTTACTTTCTTTCAACGAAACATCCACTTTTTGATCCTTGTAATTAAATGCAAAAGATTCAATATCAAATATTTCTATTGTATTTCCATTTATCTCAACCGTATTTTCGTGTAAATCTGACAACTCACTTATTATTTTGTTTCTATCCAAAACGAAGTTTCCCTGCCTGTCTGTTTTGAATCGTTTCCGATGCCCATCCCGATCCAAAATATACTCCGGTTTGTAGTTGATTACATTCTCAAACATCTGAATATTGGCCGGATCAAGCGCGGAATTGACACGCCCCCATTTTCCGACGGCAATCTCCACTTCGGGAATTGATGCCAGCCGCTGATCGAGTTGTTTTTCATACTCAATGTTCCGTTCTACTCCTGCATGGGGCATACTGGTAGGCATCAGCAAAAATGACCCTTCGTTGAGCGAGGGCATAAACTCTTTGCCAATACCCGGAAAAACGGACTCCACCTTTTGCCAACCGCTACTCTGACGGATATTCCAGCCTGTTTTTTCAATGCCATCGGCAGCAAAGCCAAAAATACGATCCACTCCAAGCCAAATCAGGATTCCGAACAACAACGTCACCACCGGAATGGCAAGAAATTTGGTTTTGTTTGCCAGACACCAGCGCAATACCGGTTCGTAATAATGCACCATCAACGAAAGCAGGGTCAGTACAAACCCAACTATCAGTAAGATAAAGATAAAATTGAATCCAAAATGGTTTTGTGCCCCTAACGGCAACCACTCTTCCGTGAGATAATAGAGAGCAAACAAAAGCGCAATAACCAAATTCACATACTTTTGATACCGTTGCCACGGCTCTTTCCACAAGTAGGCAGTCAAATTGTTAGCACCAACCAACGACAAGGCCAATGCAGGCCAGCTTCCCCAGACGATTGCAAAAAAGAGTCCGGCTCCGATTAAGATTCCGTTGCCGATTTTTCGCGATTTGGTGGTATTCAGTTTCAGAGAGAATATCCATTTGGCAAGCGTCGGGAGCACCATCAGGCCGAGCAGCATGGAAGCCACGATAGCAAAGGTTTTGGTGAACGCCAAAGGTCTGAAAAGCTTTCCTTCGGCAGCCTCCATGGCAAATACCGGCAGGAAGCTGATAACCGTCGTAAGCAAAGCCGTGATAATGGCCGGAGCCACTTCGGTGGTTGCTCTGAGAATCAGGTCGTCGT
>CAZFTY010000359.1:0-3033 GCA_964521835.1 uncultured Microbacter sp. | reverse complement strand
TTCCGGATATTACCATCATTAAATTTTAATTCTAACGTAAAATCCGAAATATAAATGACCTGCTCTATATACAACTGACGTGCCATGATTTTATATCCTCTTTTTAATGTTTGTACATCTGATCTGCTTTCTGAGAACAAAGAAATTAATCCACTTTTCAATTATATTTGTTTCATATTTACGGATAAACTCTTCAGCAGTTTTTGCATCTTTTTCAGCCAGAGCATCTACTCCTTTTTTATTACGTCTTCGAATTTCCACGAGAGTTCCATTTTCAAGTATCAACTCAAAAATAGTTTCACAATCTCCTAATGTTACATGAACATGAATCGGTTCGTGCTCATTGGAATAGAAATAGAATATCAATCCGAAATACTCAAATATTTTTGGCATAACAGTATTTTTTCTATGACAATACAAAGATAATTCATTTTTTAGTCAAATAATACCATCAGTTACAGGTGGAAAACAATAGGAAATCTTATAATTTCAGATTTATCACCACCAGTTCCGATTGAGTGCCGATGCGGTATTGCGGTCCCCAGATGCCCAGTCCCGACGATACATAATATTGCGTTTTGCCTTTGCGCAGGTATCCGTGTGGTTGCTCGAACTCCCGTTTCACGATGAGGTTACCCGGGAAGAACTGTCCTTCGTGGGTATGTCCCGAAATTTGAAGGTCGATGCCGTTTTGCTCCGCCTCTTCCAGATGATGCGGCTGGTGATCGAGAAGAATGGTGGGTAGTGTCGGGTTGAGGCCGTTTACTAATTCCGTTAACGGTTTGCGTTGGATATTGGTGCGGTCATCGCGTCCGATGAGGTAGAACGCGCTGTCGATGAATGCCACATTGTCCGTCAGCAGGCGAACACCCGCGTTGCGGTAGAAATTGTCGACAGCTTTCAGATTACCCGAGTAGAACTCATGGTTGCCATTGATAGCGTAAATGCCTTTGGACGCATGGATGTTCCGCAGCTCTTCCTGCATCTTTTGTTTTACAACTGGTTCTACCGCCCGGTCGAAGAAGTCACCGGCAATAAGCACGATGTCCGGATGTTGGTCGTTAATCAGCTGTACATACCGCTGCAGTTGTTGTTTGCGGATAGAAAAACCAACATGCAGATCGCTCACTGCCACGATGCGCAGCTCTTTGCCCTGTTTCGGTTTGTTGGTTTCGAGGTTCAGCGTTACCACTTCGGGGTGGTTGAATTTGTAATTGCCCGCAATCAGAGCGATGGCGATCACACCGAAACTGGCCATCAGCCACCAGAACCGGAAAACTATCATGCCCGGAGGGGCGAAATGGACAAACGAGTTTACGGCACGTACCAGATCGGCGGCCACAAAAGAGAGCAGCAGGTAAATCATCACCAGAAAATAGGTGTCGCCTGCAAACGAAACGGCTGAGGCCATGCCCAGCGACATTGTTTGTCCCAGAAACAGCGCGATAAAAAAAGATGCAAAAAGCAGGACGCTCAGTCCCGCATAGAGTTGTCGCCAATAGCCCTGAACGGGCAAAGCCTGCCATCCGCGCCCGATCACGTAGCCGAACATGGCCAGGAAAAAGGCGAACATGATAATGAAAAAGCCGTATTTCATAGATATAATGGTGTTTTGTCGTTATATGAGTAATTCGTCTCTCTTCCAGCAAATTCCGTGCCGGAGAATAAAGAGCAACGAATGTAAGAAGAATTTGTCGTTGGAAAAAGTAATGAGAGTTTATATCGAATAGATTATTATGAAATTGATTAATACTATTTTGATCAGACCTCTCCTCCTAACCTCCTCTCCCAAGGCGAGGAGGGACATGGCAATAACAATGAGAGATAAACCTCATTAATACAGATGTAAAGCCCCTCTCTTCGGGAGAGGGGTTGGGGAGAGGTCAAATCGTGAAATTGAGCAATAAATTAAACGGCATAATGTCTAATTTTAAATAAGCAAGATCGGACAAGGAGGGCGTTTATTGAAGGTGTATCTTTGCAACGTCAAACAACAAGTTATTATGCAAAACAAACTTACCACACGGGAGGAGTATCTCCGCCGTATCAACATCGTGACGGAGTACATCGGCAATCACCTCGACGAAAAGCTCGATTTATGCAAGCTGGCCGACTTGTCGAATTTGTCTCCGTTTCACTTTCACCGTATCATTAAGGCATTTCTGGGCGAACCGATCGGAGCGTACATCACCCGGGCGCGGGTGGAGACGGCAGCGCGGTTGTTGCGCTATACAGAACTCCCGGTTCAGGATATTGCCTTTAGCGTTGGGTACGAAATGCCCTCTTCCCTGTCGAAGGTATTCAATCAATATTACGGCATATCGCCGATCGAATTCAGAAACAATAAAAATTTTACCATCATGAAACCAGCAGTTATCAATCCGGCGCTAAACCTGAAAGCTCCGAAAATGGTCGATCTCGCAGATCAGAATCTTATTTACATCCGCCATACGGGCGACTATTCTTCGCTCGATTTTTGCGGAGCCTGGACTAAGCTCTGGGGGTGTGTCAAATCGCAGAAGCTTTTCACAGCTGGAATCGAACACATTTGCATCTATCACGATGATCCGAAGGTGACCGAACCCGACAAATTGCGTACCGATATTTGTCTTGTTATTCATAAGCCCGCTCAACCAGAAGGTGAGATTGGTGTAAAAACAATGCCGGGAGGGAAGTATGCCGTCTTCCTCTATCAGGGCTCTTACGATAACCTGGGCTCGGTGTACGATACTATTTTCGGTCACTGGTTACCCGAAAGCGGGGCGCAGTTGCGCAATGTTGCCTGTTTTGAAAAATACCTCAACAATCCGGACAATACCGAGCCGGCTAAACTGAAAACGGAAATCTATGTTCCGGTGCAGTAAACAGAGTGTCTTTAATAGCATTTACAGAGAGCATGATCCTTTATGGGTTATGCTCTTTTTTTTCTTTTTATGCGGAACGTTATAAAATCGTAACATTTTGTTTATGTCGGGTTAATATAATAAAGCTCCCTTTGTATCGGGATTCTGGGTGTTTGAAAGAACTTTATGA
>CAZFTY010000358.1:0-3062 GCA_964521835.1 uncultured Microbacter sp. | reverse complement strand
AAATCTTCGGGTCGGTTGTTGAGCGCGCTCACACATAGCGGTTGTAGCCCTTCGATGCGAATGCCGGCTCCTTGATCGTCGGTCAAAGTCATCCAGCGGATGTCGGTCTTGTACCCATTCTCCTGCGGACGGGTATACGGAACGTATTGATCGGCTACTTTGCTGCTGTAGATGCCGATGTGGGCAGACGTATTGCGATCGGTATAATTCTCCCATGGACCGCGGCCGTAGTAGGTGAAGTTATCCAGCGCTTTGTCTAATGTCATAATCATTCCGAAGCGAGGCATCTCGGGCAATGCAACCACGCCTGCCTTGTAATTCACGTTCACATTCAAATGTCCGGCGCCATTTACGGTGTAAATCAGCTGATAGTCGGCCGCGACATCATTCAGGAACAAATTAGCCGTGATGACTGTCTGCCCGTTTTCTTCTTTTACGTCAATATTTTTCAGCGAACGGTTTTCGCCTGCGGCACGCCAGATATTGCATTTTGACGGCATTCCGTTCCCGAAATCGTTATCTGTCGGGGCTCTCCAAAAGTTGGGAGTCGGTTTTTCGTCGAAATAGCTTTTTCCTCCGATTTTGTAGAATGCAAGTAGTCCGGTGGTTTTGTTGATGCCAATTTCAACTTCTCCGGCAGCAACAACGATGCGCGCATTGTCATCGCTTACTTTCGGAGCATTGCCATGGGTTTGTTTTGCTGCGAAATACGAGCCCGAACCGATAGAAAACTGTTCGCGGGCCATTTCATGCCCTTGCGGAATAACTTCACTTCCGAAACGGGTGAATGCATAGACGTTGAGGAAATACTCAACTCCGGCTTCCTGCGGCATTTCCGGCATTGCCAACTGAATCTGTTTCTGCGATTCGGGTGCTGCGTTTACGTCGAAATTTCCACTCTTAATCACCTCTCCGTTCTTTATTACGTCGTATTTGAAGACGTAATTTTGAAGGTTGGTATATTTCAGTTCGTTGATAATATTTATCAGACCTTTCTCCGGGTTTATACCTTTGATCTGAATATCCTGATAATATTTTTTCACCTCCATCAAGCCCGGGTGAGCCGTGCGGTCGGGCCAAATCAAGCCGTTGTGGTTGAAATTTTCATCGTTGGTGTAGTTCTGACTACCCATATCGCCACCGTAAGCCCAGTATTTGCGACCTACTTCATCCTGCGTCAGAATGCCCTGATCGACCCAGTCCCAGATGAAGCCCCCCTGCAGGTTTTTACTGCCGCGAATAATGTCCCAGTACTCTTTGAAATTGCCGGAGCTGTTGCCCATGGCGTGAGCATACTCGCACATGATGTAGGGACGTGTAACGTGTTCGCGAGCCGCATACTCTTTCATGTTGGCTATGCTCGGATACATGGGGCAGATAATATCGGTATTCTCTTTTTCGCGCGCCTGCTCAAACTGAACCGGGCGGGTTTTGTCGCGTTCCTTAATCCATTTGTAGGTCTTCATAAACACGTCGCCATTGCTGGCTTCGTTGCCCAATGACCAAATGATAACCGAAGGCGCGTTCTTGTCGCGTTCAACCAGACTGATGGTGCGGTCGAGGTGGGCGGCATCCCATGCAGGATCGAACGCCATGTTTTCATGCCCATAGCCCATGCCGTGCGATTCGATGTTGGCTTCATCTACCAGATAGATGCCGTATTGATTGCACAGTTTTACCCATTCCACATTTTCGGGATAGTGGCTGCAACGTACGGCATTGATGTTGTTCTGTTTCATCAGGCGAATATCCTGCATCATTGTCTCTTTATCCTGATAGTGTCCGTTCATCGGATGGTGCTCGTGCATATTTACGCCATGCACATAGATACGTTTGCCGTTTACCAGCAGACTTCCGTTTTTGATTTCTACCTTGCGGAAGCCGATTTGGGTGCCTACGTTTTCGATTGGTTTTCCCGATTCATTTTTTAGGGTCAAAACCAGCGTGTAGAGATATGGCGTTTCGCAGCTCCAGATGTGCGGAGAACCTACTTTGCCGGCGAATGTGAGGTTTGATTTACTGTCGGCGGTCAGGTTTGCTGTTTGCGACTGACGAAGGATTTCCTTGCCGGTGGCATCGAGTAAACGGGCTTCCAGCGTTGCGTTGCTTGCTGTTTTATTGAAGTTACGCAGTGTTACATCCAGCGCGAATGATCCGTTTTTGTAGGAGGCGTCGAGGTCGGGGCGGGCAAAGAAATCGGCCACGCGGACGTTGTCGGTGCTGTATAGGTAGACATTACGGTCGATGCCCGATAGTCGCCAGAAATCCTGATCTTCAAGGTACGAACCGTCGCTCCAGCGGTAGGCCTCTACAGCCACGAGGTTACGTCCCGGTTTTACATAGGCCGTTACATCAAATTCGGCCGGACTTTTGGTATTTTCGGTATAACCCACCTTTTTACCATTGACCCAGATATACATGGCGGCCGTTCCGGCTTCAAAATGCAGGTATACCCGACGGTTGTTCCAGTCGGCGGGCAGTTCGAAATAGCGACGGTACGAGCCTACCGGATTATCGGAGTGGTCGATATAGGGAGGATTCTTCGGGAAAGGGTAGGTGATGTTGGTGTAGATCGGAATTCCATAGCCATGTAGTTCCCAGTTGGAAGGCACTTTTATCTCTTTCCAGTTCTCGATGTTGAAGTCGGTTTTATAAAACTCTTTCGGACGCTGATCCGGTGTGGGTGACCATTGAAATTTCCAGTAACCATTGAGCGAAAGGTACCAGGGTGAGCTGGTATATTGGTCGGAAATAAC
Organism: uncultured Microbacter sp.; assembly: GCA_964521835.1. Classification (GTDB taxonomy): domain Bacteria; phylum Bacteroidota; class Bacteroidia; order Bacteroidales; family Paludibacteraceae; genus Microbacter. Next base: position 306 of record CAZFTY010000358.1, on the reverse strand, counting down.
GGAGCCGGCATCGGCATAGGGCAGGAAAGTTGCCCGTGCGGGTTCGCGGTTGATCTGAAATACGGCCGGGTTTTCCCAGTCGTTTACCTGAGCGTTGGCTGTGATGCAGATCAAAGCTGTCAGGTAGGTGTCAAACCATTTTTTCTTCATGAAGGTACTACTTTATTTTTGTTTTGATAAAGCAGGTGTTATTATAAGGACAGGTCAAACATCGTTGAGGGTAGTTCTTTGCGTAAAAATGAATAAGTTTCCGGTTGTTGCTCGTATTTATTTAATTGTTCCTATTCCGTTGTCCGGAGCGCAGGC
>CAZFTY010000357.1:0-3093 GCA_964521835.1 uncultured Microbacter sp. | reverse complement strand
CGAATATTGTCGATGAGGCGAATTTCGCCGCAGAATACGGTAATACAACCTACGATGTAATCTGTTTCGTTCCAATCCGAAACTTCTTGAAGGGTATTCCCGTCGACAATCTCAAAATATTCTACGCGCAACTCGCTCTCTTTGTTAATGTTTTCAATTACCCAGTCGGTGAGTTCGGCAATCGATTTTGAGGGTGCAAAATTACGACTTTCAAATAAAACTTTCGATATGGTTACCGCTTTTTTTCTCTGACTATCAGTTAAACGGGCATTTCTGCTGCTCAATGCCAGGCCGTCGGCTTCGCGCACAATGGGGCAGGCAATGATTTCGAGTGGCAATCCGAGTTGTTTCACCATCTCGCGGATAATTGCCAGTTGCTGAAAGTCTTTTTCTCCAAAATAGGCCTTGTCGGGTGTCACGATGTCAAATAACTTGCTCACAATCTGAGCTACTCCGTTGAAATGTCCCGGGCGATACTTGCCTTCCATCACCTTATCGAGCGGTGCGAAATCGAATACGCGGGTATCGGGTTCGGGGTAAATTTCATCTTCGCTTGGTGCAAAGATAAGGTTACATCCGACGCTTTGTAACAGTTCCGTATCTTTTTCGAGTGTACGCGGGTAGTTTTTCAGATCGTTTTTGTCGTTGAACTGAGTAGGGTTTACAAAAACACTCACTACGGCAACGTCATTTTCTGAGGCACATTTTTTCACGAGTGAAGCGTGTCCTGCGTGGAGGGCACCCATGGTGGGCACCAGTCCGATGGTTTTGCCGGCTGCTTTTTGAGCTGCAACTTCAGCTTTCAGGTCGGCAATGGTTGAAAAGACTTTCATTGATTCAATTTGAAAATTAGCTAATTTGAAAGTTTGAAAATGAAATCTGAAATGTGCAGATTAAGAGTAATTTGCACATTTTCAAATTTTCTCATTTTCAAATTGATTATAGTTTTACTAAAGTTCCGATTTTTTCGCCGCTCATCACTTTTTTGAGGTTGCCAACGGTGTCCATATCAAACACATAAATCGGCATTTTATTCTCTTTGCACATGGTGGTTGCGGTCAGGTCCATCACTTTGAGGCCACGGATGTAGATTTCGTCGTAGGTAATCTCGTCGAATTTGGTGGCGGTAGGATCTTTTTCGGGGTCGGCGGTATAAATGCCGTCCACGCGGGTACCTTTGAGCATCACGTCGGCTTCGATTTCGATAGCACGAAGTGAAGAACCGGTGTCGGTGGTGAAGAACGGGTTGCCGGTGCCGGCCGAGAAAATGGCTACTTCGCCGCGTTCGAGGCTTTCGATGGCTTTTGCCTTGCTGTAGAATTCGCCGATCGGCTCCATGCGGATAGCCGTCAGTACGCGCGTTTTTACGCCTAATGATTCGAGTGCAGAGCTGAGCGCCAAGCTGTTGATGACGGTAGCCAACATGCCCATTTGATCGCCTTTTACACGGTCGAAACCTTTGGAAGCGCCACTCAAACCGCGGAAGATGTTGCCACCTCCGATAACGATTCCGATTTGAACGCCCATATCGGCAATTTCTTTAATCTGGGCAGCGTACTCGCCGAGGCGGGTTTCGTCGATGCCGTACTGTTTTTCTCCCATCAGCGATTCACCGCTGATTTTTAGCAAAATGCGTTTGTAGATTGCCATAAAAATGTAGGGTTAAAATAGCGTTATATTTTGCGGCGCAAAGTTCGGGAAATTTATTGGTATGACAATAAAAAAGCGCGTCAAGAAAGAGAATAACGCTATTTAAATTGTGTTGATTTCCAATTCAATTTAACTCAGAAGAAGTTAGGGCGTGGGAAATAATTAGGAAAAAAGTTACGGATTTGATTCAATCGTTGCTTTTGTCTCTTTGCCAATGGGCAGCGTGAGCCATAAAACGACAGAAGAGGTAGCTGGATTGCGTTCGTACACTTTGATTTGGTCCGAAAATTCGAATACAGAATAACCGCTTTTTCCGGCCAGCGATGGTTGCAGTGTGCGGGTAAGAATGCCCGGAACGCCGTTATAGTCGAACACGGTATTGCGGTGATAGTGGCCTCCAAGAATGGCTTTGGTGTTGTATTTCAACAGATGATTCACGATTTGCGCCGAATCGTCGACCTGAATCGTTACGATAGGGAAATGGGTAATGGCAACTACGGGTTGCTGCGACGGGATTTTCGATAACTGTTTATCGATCCAGTGGAGCTCTTGCGGGTTTACGCGTCCCCTGTTATTGCTGTTGCCCTGTCCGGTGTTGAAGCCGATAAAGAAATATCCTTTGTGTGTGAACGAAAAGTGATGTTGAACAAACACCGAGTCGAAGGTGGTCGTTATCGTTTTGCAGTAGCGGGTGTCGTGATTGCCCGGAATGGCATAATAGGGCATCTTCAGACTGTCGAGCAACTGTTTGGCCTTCAGTAGCGACGGTCGGTCGCCTTTATCGGCTATGTCGCCCGCCACGATCACAAAATCCAGGTTGTTCTGGCTGTTGAGATCCTTTACCGTTTGGCGCAAAGTGGCTTCGTTTCGCGGATCGGTTTGCTTAAGATGCATGTCGGTAACCAGAGCAAACCGGAATGTTTGACTTGTATTTTGCGCAAAGGCGGAAACCGAACAAACGATTTCCGCCCAAAGCAGGATAATTATTCCTAAACGTTTCACGTGTGTTCTCTTTTTTAGATTGAACTCGCTTTGTGTTTGTATTTGAAGAACAGGGCGAACAAAACTGCAATGACCATTGCATAGCCTGCAAATATAAACCAGATGGTAGGCCAGTCGCGGCTAATCAGCACACCGCCTTCACCATATTTGGAGTACAAATCGACAATTGCGCCGCTGGCATATCCTCCCATAATGGCTCCCAAACCGTTGGTCATCATCATAAACAAGCCCTGTGCACTGGCTCTGATCTCGGGTTTTGCTTCTGTTTCAACAAACAGTGAACCGGAGATATTGAAGAAGTCGAATGCCATACCGTAAACGATCATGGAGAGGATGAGCAGTGTCAGTCCCGATCCGGGATTGCCAATGCCGAAAAATCCGAAACGGAGCACCCAGGCAAACATGCTCATCAGCATCACCTGTTTGATTCCGAAACGTTTC
>CAZFTY010000356.1:0-3120 GCA_964521835.1 uncultured Microbacter sp. | reverse complement strand
AAAGAAAATAGCCGAGAGCCAATGTACGAAGTGAAATCCGGTAATACTTCAACCCGTTATGTTCTGGCTGCAAAGGAAATGTAAAAAAAACCATTGCAAATACCCAGCACATTACGACCAGAACAGTATTCAAATATAAGGGGATGGTATTAGTCATTGTTATTTTCTGTCATGTTTTTCGACAGCATATCTGCAATCTCAACACAAATATAAAAAAAATAGCCGATATACCATCAAAATTAAGAAGATCTTGTACCTCTATTATTCTGAGTACGGCGAAAAGCTATTTTTCTGTTCAACTCGCCGGAAAATAAAATTCGTTATCGTTCTTACATTTATTATTGTTTAATTATCATATATTTAATCATCTCACAAGATCATTTCTTATTTCTGCTATTATATTTGTATTGTTTATACGATCTTACACTGTGATACTCTCTTTGTTATTTTAAGGCTGAATGTTGGCTAATTATCAACCGAATGATATCCAATCCGAGTTCAGCATCTGCATCACTGTTCTATTTTATAAATCATTACAAATATGAGAACAACCGCTTTGCAGCCACACCAAACCTTTCCCGGAAGAGCGCGTGTTTTTAAGCATCAGGCTGCGACAGACAAACAATCCGGACAAATTGAAAAGACGATCGTAACAACTTCTCTTGTCAGCGACACGGAAATAATTCCTACAACCATTACAATCATCAGTAACAAGATTGCATGGTTCGATTGGGGATAAACCGACGTGACTTGTGGAATTCCTGTACAATCACACAGAAATTGAGCGTAACATTCGATTGATATAAGATTGTACTCCGATCGGCCACGTTATATCCATAGCAGAATTTATTCTGCCCTATATAAAAGCAATCCCGAAATGCAGATTATGCATTCCGGGATGTTTTTTATTTAAATGAGACCGATTATTTATTTGCGAATCTCTTTTACTTTCATGTAAATCCAGGCAATATTGACCGCCGACAAGGCTAAAACAATATAGACACCCCACAAAATATAGTTCCATGCCAGATTATCATCATCAATATGAATACTGGTATTGAAACTGGCGGTGTACTGCCCTCTGAAATAGCTGACAAGTAACAGCGAAACAAGCAAAATCACCACATTGAGTACCACCACCAGATATTGATAGGGCTTGGCCATCTTCTCGGTGGAGAAACCCATCAACGAGAGGTTCTCTATCTTGGTGTGATTCTTCTGAATCAGCAAATTGATACTCAACAACATCAACCCGAGTGCCAGCAGCGTGATAATAACCCCTACCCCCATCACAATCAGAATAAGCGTTCGTAAAAATGAAGAAGCCTGTCCGGCCGAAGCCTTGTCGTTGGCTATTTCATACTGATGCGAAGCAAAGTACTCTCCCAGCTTCGGGTCGGTCACGTTGTGCGGCTCGATAATCACCCGCGAAGGCTGCGCACTGCCCGTTCCGAACTGAGCATTGGCCCATTCCATAAAGTTTTGCGGCACCAGAATGGAGTTGATGCGATCGGTAAAACCTACGATACGACTTTGAAAAATGGCATCTTTGCCATTGCCGGAGAGCTCGATATTCATATTCAGCAACCCGATGGTCTTTTCCGACAACTGAGGCAAACCCTGGCTCGGTGCAAATCCGAAGTTGTAAAGCGTAAGATACGAACGGGGAATGATGATCGGAATAAAATTGTTTTTCTGATTCCACCGCCAGTCGGTAGAGTTGATATCGAGGAAGGTATCGGGCACCGACTCGAAGAAAAGCATGGTACCGAAATTAGCCACTTTACCCGAAATAGCAGTAGAGGCATACACCCGAAACGTTGCGGCGGTGAAGCCAGCCATCCGTTTCACAAACGGTTGCGACTCTATTTGCGACATCTCGTTTTTCGAGAATTCAGTAGAACTGATCTTGAGGGTTTTGAGCACAGATACCTTCTTGCTCACCACCAGATAATCGCGGGCAAAAACGCCCTCTTTGGCACTGAAGACCGGTTGCAGGTCGTTGTAAAATTGGAGGGAGAGCAACACAATAGTAAGTCCCAGCAGCGTAGCGGCAACATATCCGAGCAATTGCCCTGCCGCAATATTTTTACGTAATAATTTCCAGAGTAACATAATTAACGGTTAATGGTAAACGGTAAATGGTTAACGCAACAAGTAATAAGTAGTAAGTGGTAAGGAATAAGTGATAAGTGATTAAAAAAAAGACATTATCAACATTTTGCAATTTCCTTGTACCTTACACCTTGCACCTTATACCTTTGTTTCGTTTACATATTCAGTTTTTCGTCGTATTCAAAGAAATAGGGATCGCCGAGGGAGCAGAGCATCAGGCTTGCGCCGCGTTCTTTCAGTTCGGCACTCACCATGTCGCAAATGGTGCGCTGGTTCACCTCATCGAGGTGACTGAAAGGCTCGTCGAGCAACAGAAAGTCGAATGGCTGACACATAGCACGAATAAGAGCCACACGCTGTTGCTGTCCGTAAGAGATAAACCGAAGCGGAATATCACGTTTCTCTGGAATACCGAGTGTTTCGAGCATCTGCATCATCTTCTGATCGGAGAGGTAACCGGTTTGATGGTTCTTCAACTGAAGATTTTCCCAAACGGTGAGTTCCGGAAAGAGGCGAAAGCCCTGAAATACCAGACTGATGTTGTGCTGGCGGATTTTGTTCCAGTCACGCACCTTGAACGAATGAAGAGAGGCCCCGTCGAAGGTGATGGAACCCTGGTAATCGTGGCGCCGACCGTAAAGAAAGTCGAAAAACGAAGATTTGCCGGTACCCGATTCGGCGCTGATCAGGTAGTGTTTGCCGCGCGTAAACGAATGATCCTTGAACCACACCTCCGACGTTTTGGATGCAACCTCGGCAATAGGATCGGGAACAATGTCGTGTATTTCTATTGTTTGCACTTTGTATAATGGATAATGAATAATGAACAATGAATAATGAATACCGGGAACAGACATAGTCCCTGCTATTCATCACAATGAAGAATCAATTTATCTATCAAACGTTTTAGCTGTTAATTATTAATTCTTCATTATTACTTATTTAATTACCTCGCGGCAACCAGCTCGTCGGCCTTTTGTAAAATAACGGCCAGACTGTTTTTAC
>CAZFTY010000355.1:0-3131 GCA_964521835.1 uncultured Microbacter sp. | reverse complement strand
AACAACTTTTTGCAAGCTCGGTTTCAAGACAAATCGGTCACCTATATCTTTCCCGACAAGCAGAAAAATCTGTGGATTGCGACAACCTTGCATGGGCTTTTTGTGTACAATACAGAAAAACAAAATGTTAAAGAGGTGAATACGTCGTTGTTCTTTACCGGTGATAAATCGTATAAGGATCGGGTGAATCATCTTTTTGTGGATACCGACAATAATATTTGGTTGCTTACCAATACCCGGTTGCTGAAATGCCGCTATGTTAACAATACACTGCAACGACAGGAATCGTTTCCATTTACTCACCTGTTGTTTGATATTACTGAGGATCATAACGGAACCATCTGGGTCGCCGGTGGAGGTGAATATGTATTTGCACTTCGCAAAGGCGAAAAGAGTTTCCGGAAAATACAGCTTTATCCGAAGGGATTTAATTTTTCGGCAAAAATTCTGACACTCTCATCGGGCGATATTCTTGTCAGCTCCTTTAATCAGAATCTGAGACTGATTAATCCTGCCGACTATTCTGTAAAAGAAATCCAAATAAAAAAATATATGAAGCGATCGGTCTTTATCCCGATTGATTTGTACGAAGATTCGGAAGGGTATGTATGGATAGCGACCATCACAAACGGACTGTTGCGTTATTCGCTCAATACGCACAAAATAGAGCAGATGAACGGACTTTCCTGTAACGATGTCAGCAGTATTGTCGAAGATGTTCAGGGTAATATGTGGATCGGGACATTGTTTGGCCTGTGCAAGTTTGACAAAACATTGCAACGCTTTATTCCCTATTATGCCAGTGACGGTATCGGAGGTAATCAATTTAACGAAAGGAGTGTCTGTACGTTACCCGATCATACATTGATATTGGGAGGAACTCATGGACTTACATTCTTTAATCCGCTCGATGTCAATCTGAAACGACAGATCCCGCTTTTGTTTGAAAATCTGAAAGTTCATAACCAATTAGTAAAACCATCTGATGCCGGGGTTATCGATAAAGAACTCCGGCTTAAACCGAAAATCAAACTGAATTACGATGAAAATAGTTTTTCTATCTCCTATGCGGCTCTCGACTACGGAGAATACACACGGGTACGTTATTTTTATAAGCTCGAAGGGTTTGACAAGCAATGGATAGATGCTCACAATGACCATTCGGCCAACTATTCGAATGTATCCCCCGGAAAATACACATTCCGCCTCAAGATTACAAACAACGATAATACTCTGGTGGAAGCCGAAAATTCCATTCCCGTCAGGGTGGCAACTCCACCATGGTTGAGCTGGCCGGCACTACTGGTTTATGTTATTCTTATTATCGCATTGATCCGGTTTATCAATCATCTCTATTTTCGCATCAATCTCAACAAAGCTCAGGCATTGATGGCAATTAAAGAGAAGGAACATGAGCAGAATGTCAATCAGATGAATATGAGTTTCTTTTCTAATATCTCCCACGAGTTCCGTACTCCGCTGACCATGATCGCGGGTCCTGTGGCAACTTTATGTAAAGAAGAATCGATAAAAGGAGAAAATAAAACGCTCCTGTTGACAGTCCAGCGCAGCGTAAACCGAATGTTGAGGCTTATTAACCAATTGATGGATTTTAATAAACTGGAAAATGATTCGCTGAAGCTGAATGTAAAGAAAGAGGATATAGTCACACAAATAGATCAATTTGTCGATGTATTCAGGGTCAATGCCAAAGAAAAGGGGATAACGCTTACAACTTTCGGGTTGGAAGAGTCGTATTACATGTGGCTGGATAACGACAAACTTGAAAAGATATTAGCCAATCTTATGTCGAATGCGCTGAAATTTACTCCACAGGGAGGAAAAATTGAGGTTCGCTTCGATGTGATTTTTCGCGACGAAGCTGCGTTGTTATTTCCATTGACGGAGAAGGACAAAGATACCGAGTATGTTAAAGTAACCGTTGGAGATACGGGGCCTGGAATTCCGGATGATAAGCTGGAAAAAATATTCGAGCGCTACTATCAGATTCAGAATCAGACAAAAGAGTCCTATAATTGGGGAACCGGTATCGGATTATATTATGCCCGTCGTCTTGCCGGATTGCATCACGGTTATATCCATGCCACTAATCAGGCAGAGGGTACCGGTACGTTGATGAATTTTATTTTACCGGTGCACAAAATATCCTATTCTGACGAAGAACGGCGTATTGATGAGGCAACTGATGTTTACTACCGTAGCCCGCATAACGAACTGCAGCCGGAAAATACGGCAGAGCAGGAAGACGATCAAAAACCACTGCTACTGGTGATTGATGACGATACGGACGTGGCTCATTATCTGAAGACACTACTTTCTTCGAAGTATAGAGTAGTGATGAAATTTGATGCTGAAAGTGCTTTTAAGGCGCTGGAAGAGGTGCTTCCGGATATGATTATCAGCGATGTGGTGATGCCCGGGATGGACGGTTATCAGTTTTGCAGACTGGTAAAAGAAAATATCTCTTATAGCCATATTCCGGTAATTCTTCTGACGGCGAAATCCACTGTCGATAATCAGGTGGAGGGTCTTAACCATGGCGCGAACGCTTATGTTGTAAAACCTTTTGAGCCGGAATATTTGTTGGCATTGGTGAAGTCGCAGTCGCTCAACCGGGAACAGATGCGAAACATTCTTTCCAGTTCGACACAGACCGAGAAAATAGATAATAATGTGTTGTCACCTCAGGACAATAGCTTTATGACTTCGCTCTATGAACTGATGGAAAGCGAGCTTTCCAATCCCGAGTTGAACATTGCCCGGTTGACCGAAGCGTTGAAAATAAGCCGGACGAAATTTTACTATAAAGTGAAAGGTTTGACTGGCGAAAATCCAATGTTTTTTTCAAAACCTATAAATTGAATCGGGCGGCAGAACTCATTTTGGGAGGGAGACACAACACATCCGAAATTGCCGATATGACGGGGTTCAGTACGCTGTCACATTTTTCGGCCAGTTTTAAAAAACAGTTTGGTGTCTCACCCAGTAAATATCAACGGTAGCCTATTTTTGAGACGAGTAACGATTATTTGTGGAATAAGTGGGCTGTGACACCGATTGTTTCAGGATAATGTTAGATCGGGTTCCAGTGAAGAGTAAAATGGAACGTT
>CAZFTY010000354.1:0-3139 GCA_964521835.1 uncultured Microbacter sp. | reverse complement strand
ACGTTGCCCCGGATAGCATGTGTTTGTTGCTGCGCCTGTAGCGGAGAGATACTCAGGAACGACAGCAAAGTGAATAGAGCGTATATTCGCGTCGGTATAAGTTTCATGTTTTCAGCAGTATCGATTGTTCATTTGTTGCAAATATACATGTGTTCCTCCCTCTTTACAATAAAAATGCGATTGAATATGTCAATGAAGCTATTGATACAATTTATAGATGAGAGAGAGGAGTGTTTCACAGATTCAATGTAAAGATGTAATTTTGCACCATTTATTGGTTGACATACATAGATGAGCAAATTCTTTCTGCGGCTCAGAGGCCTACTTCTGACAATTTCCCCGTTTCGCCACAATGTTCTGTTTTTCGGACTTTGTACTGTCGCGTTTTACTTCAATTTCTGGTTGTTTCTGGATATTGTAGAACAGCCGATCAGCACCGAACTGCCTTCGTCGGTGTTTCTTCATATTGCTACGGCGCTGATTCTTTCCTTATCCTATTTTCTGGTGCGCAAGCGGAAGGAAATTTTATTGGTTGTGCTGTTTCTGCTCAATTTTTATTGTGTCAGCAACCTGTTGTATTACCGCACCTATTTTACGCTGCTGCCTTTCGACTCATTTGCAATGGTTGGCAACCTGAACGGATTGAGCGATAGTATTCTCGGCTCTTTCAGAACTGTCGACTGGTTTTTCCCGATTCCCTCTATCGTGCTCTTGTTGAGCTATCTTTTCTTTTTTCGAAAAACGATCATGCCCGAATCTATTCGTCTGCGGGCGATAAGTGGTTCGGTCGTGCTTGCCGCAATTATAGTGATTATCGGTTACAATTTATTCAATGACAGAAATAAGGTAAGTAACCTGCTATCGGAAGAGAACGAATTTCGGTACGATTTGGTGGAGGGGGCCTCTACGTACGGATTTTTTCATTGCTGGGTGTATCAAACTAAAAATTTGCTGCACGGGCAGGTGGCGATGACCGCCGCGGAGAAACGGATAGTAGACAAGTGGCTGAACGAAAACCGGTATAATTTAATCCCGGTCAACGTACATGAAGCCGGAAACAAAAATGTGATTTTGCTCATTGTGGAATCGCTCGAATCGTTTCCTATCGGCAATTTGGTAAATGGCACGGAAATTACGCCCAATCTGAATCGGTTGTTGAAAAACGAACAGTCTCTGTATGCTTCGCATGTGATTCCGCAGGTAAACGGCGGCCATTCAAGCGATGCGCAACTGATTTTTAATGCCGGAATGTTGCCTCCACGCACGGGTGCGGCCTGTTTCCGTTACCCGCGCAATACCTACTTTACGTTGGCAAAAGCGCTGAAAGCGAAAGGATATAACACCCATACCATGCTGGGCGGTAATGCGTCGTTCTGGAATCAGGGAGTGCTCACAAAACAATTGGGTTACGATGATCTGATTGCTGTCGATCAGTATAACTGCGACGAATATTACGAGATGGGGCTTACCGACAGTACCTTTTTAGCGCAGTCGGTGGAGAAACTGAACGCGTTTAGACAACCGTTTATGGCGCAGCTGATTACGCTTAGTTCGCACGATCCGTATAAATTGCCCGATGATCGTATTTACCTGAAAGTGCCGGCCGGTTGTCCGCCCGACATGGCTGCTTACCTCAATGCCATTCATTATGTGGATCAATGTATCGGAAGGTTTGTACAGGGTCTCAAAAAGAGCGGCCTTTTATCGAAATCTGTTCTGATTATTACCGGCGATCACGATTGTACCAAGCGTCAACCGGCTCAATGGCGGGTGTACGCAAACCGGTGGCATGTCGCAACCTCCGTTACACCGCTTATTGTGGTGAATGGAGGACTTCGGCAGAATTACGAACCGGTGATGGGGCAGATCGATATCTATCCTTCGTTGCTTTCAATTCTCGGCTTGCAGGCCTATCAGTGGCATGGGTTGGGTCGTAGCATCTTTGATACCGGTAAAACTCCGTTTGCCGTGAATGCCCGTATGTATGAATTTGGCGGCGATAATACCATTCCTTCTGCCGTTCGGAACCATATCAAATCGGCCTGGGATGTCTCCGATTTGATGGTCACCCGCGATTATTTCGGCAAGCAATAGTCAATGAACGGGGATTCCCATCCAAGTGTATTTGTAAAACAAGGTCTTACGAAATAGTTTTCCTGTCTTGAAATATTTGTCGACAAAGGCCTTTTGCTCGTTCATTCCGGCGGTAGCCTGATCGATCGATTGGGAAAGCTGCGCGATGGAAGTTGCCGTTTGTGCATCCGGCTTTTCGATTGCGGCAATCTGTTTTCGTGACATCGCAAGTTCCACAGCTACAGTATCTACCATCCGGCGAATGTCAGTCTCTTCTTTTTGAGGGCAGAACTGCTTGTTACGGTACTCTATAAACTGGTTCAACAGTGAAATACCGTTGTTGTAATGTTTTACGGCTTCGTTGAACTGAGTTACAATCGCATTATTGTGCAGATAGTCTATCTGTTGGCGGATGTGTTGCAGTTGTTCGAAAATCAGGCCGTTTTTTACTCCGTTGGCCTCGATTCGACGTGCCGAGGCGGCCAGTTGGTCACTTTCCGGTAAACTGAGGTGGTGAGCGATCGAATCTTTGTAACTGAACAGTTTGCGGCTGGAGGTACCGCTCTTGCCATCGTAGAACTCCTGATTGGTTACCGTGTAGCCGAGTATTTGCCACAATGGATCGAAAGGCATGTGCGAAAGGATATATTGTTGCGGAGTGGCGTTGAAGTAGTTGTTTTCGATATGCCGTACAAATTTGCCGTTTTGTATGTATCCGGCTCCCCAGGTGGCATCTATCAGGTGCCACTCCGTGCCTATTTGTACGGTATTCCACGCATGGGGTACAACGTTAACTTTGTTGTTTTGCTTGGTGTAGCCATGCACGGCATACGATTTTAATCCTGTTTTCTCGGCAATTTCGTTGAACAACTCTGTGTATGACATGCAAATGCCTTTCCGGCTTTGTAAGACCCGTTTCACAATGTCGTTTTTATTCTGGTAGAAATTGACATTGTACATGTTTTCCACGTCGTAGACAATGGTGTGCGTAATCCAGCAGAAAATGGCTCTGGCTTTATCTTCCGGCTTTTCAAAATGGTTGTTGATGTAACCGGCAATCCCATCC
>CAZFTY010000353.1:0-3162 GCA_964521835.1 uncultured Microbacter sp. | reverse complement strand
ATATCCAACAGGTTAAAAACGTCCAAATTAAGGCAAAGCGTTTTCAGCGAAGAAAAAAGACCCGATTGAGGACGATGCTTTTTATCGATCAATGCGTAAGAAGCTCCGATATCCACCCTTCGGTAATCCGGAGTTCGAAAGGCAACCTCGTACGGATTATGCGGAGCCGCAACCGGTAAACCTTCAGACCAGATCATCTTCAGGTTGACTTTCAACCGGTCATTCTCCGGTACATAATCCTGAAAAAACATCGTAATGCTATATCGTTGCTCGTTCGGACGCGATATATACCCGGAATATACGGGCTGGCCCGCGTTATCTGTCCCGGTTCTGATATTCTGTTTCGATTGCATCAGCGACAGCCCGATCCATGAGTCGGTTCCGGGAACAAACTCTCCGAATAGCTTCACATCGAGTCCGGCCGAATAAGCTCTGGCACAATTACCGTCGAAATAGGTAATCTTAACGTTATCGACCACATACGGAATTACATTTGTAGCCGGTTTATAATAGGCCTCTGCAGCAAGTTTGAACGGACGGTTCCAGCCCGTAAAATGGTAGTCGGTTCCAAATACAAAGTGAACCGAACGTTGCGATTTTATGTTCCGATTGAGATACGCGACCGCATTACCGCCAACAACTGCCGTATCCCGCAGCTCTTTGTAAAATGGTGTTTGATAATAGACCCCGGTAGCAACCCGAAATGAGAAGGAACTTGATTTTGGAAAAAACACCACCGTCAGCCGGGGACTAAACAGATGCTCTTTATTGTACGACCAACGATTGAAGCGAAAGCCTCCGGTGAATGCCCACAACCCGCTAATTGTACGAAGCTTGTATGTATCCTGCAGGTACCCGCTCGACCGGTACGATTCCAAGTTTAAATCGGCATTCAAAGCATAGTACATTTTCTGACTCGAAGCATATGGCAATGAATAACCAGCCGAGTCGCGGTATTCCCATTCGTTCATTTTATTACTAACACTCTCCCGCTGAACATTTATTCCCCACTCCAGCGAATGGCTACCGACTGACCACTCTCCGGTGTGACTCAATCCGGCTACAGTAGCGTTCAGTTTGTTGCGGGCATGTTGCAAATACGACCCCACACCAATAGCATTGGAAGGCACCGGCCTCCCATTTTCATTCACCGCCATTTCGTAGAGCCAATATTGCCCCAGAATATCATACGTCTCCTCTTCTTTGGTATGAAACGCAGAAGCAGAAACCTTTAGCTTCAGATTGGCCATCGGCTTATAACCCAATGTCAACGCCCCGGTTTCCGTCGTAAATACATCCTTCTCTTTTCCATCGAAATATACTTTCAACTGCAATGGATTTGTCAATGTTCCAAACGAAGTCTCCTGCTCCAGAGGAATAAAACGATAATTGTTTTGAGAAATATTACCCAGGAAACCAAGCTCCCATTTGGGATGGATGGCATAGGTCAGAGCGGTCTGATAATCGAAAAAAGAGGGGTTGTATTGCCCTTTCGTATCGAGAGTTCCCAACAGAGACGAGTTGCTCTTATAGCGCACACCCTGCATCTGAGTAAACCTACCGTTAGCACTGCCCACATAGGCCGAGGCCCCCTGCAGTCCCACGGAAGCCGATCCCTCAAAAGATTTCGGCTGCTTGTAGGTAATATCGAGCACCGACGACATTTTATCTCCATATTTGGGAGCAAAACTACCAGCCGAAAACGACACATTCTGAACCATATCGGGATTAATAAAGCTCAACCCCTCCTGCTGACCGGCACGAATCAACAACGGACGATAGACCTCCATGCCGTTGACATAAACACTATTTTCATCGTAACTTCCGCCTCTTACCGAATATTGAGAGCTCAATTCGTTGGTGGAGTGCACACCCGGCAATGTAGCTATCAACGACTCGATAGAGCCACCTGCCGCATCGGGCAACATTCGCCATTGCGACACATCGATTAATTCTGAGGTGGAGGTTTGCAAACGAGGCGCCTGTACTTCGAGAGCTAACAGCTCTTGCACCTCTGTCTGGAGCACAATATTGAGTTGCGCCAATTGAAAAGCAGGATGAAGTTTTCTGCTTTGTGGCTGGTATCCCACGCACGAAAAAGAGAGTTCCACAGAATCCTTATTCTCCAGCTCCAGACTATAGAATCCGTTTTTATTCGTCGTGGTTCCAACAGTCTCTCCTTTCACCGACACGGCAACAAGCTCTATGGGACGTTTATCAGCGTCGTTCACATAGCCAAACAAGCGCGATTTATGTTGTCCATAAAGTGTGTTTGCCGCATATAACATCAGTATCAACAGTACTGTTTTCTTCACAAACGAATGCTTTTTCAAGATGAATTACCGGAACCCGAAGCAGGAAGGTTTAACTTATAAAACGAATCCTTTGGCATAACAAAGTTAATATATTAACGCAAAGAATAAAAACCTATTGTTTTCCGAATCGAATTGAAGTCGTCTTGACTTTTTATTTTTTGACCTCCCATTAACTCCCTTCGGTCGTTGACCGTTGGTTCCTCCGAAGGAGGGCTGTAACATTGTAAAATAAATAAGACCTCCTCATTTTGCGACCAAATTCCTCCCCTTTGGGGAGGTTAGGTGGGGTCTGTAAGCAAAAAATGAGACAAAATGCTTAGCCAAAGAAAAGTCAAGATGATTTCATTAACTAAAAATCGGAATAATCACAAGAACGATCCAGATAAAGGCTCTTTATAGTGATATTATAATAATTTAATCAGTGATACTATTGTAATTCGATCGTTTTGTATATATCTTTGCACCATCTGAATAAACAAAGAAACAAGTTATGATAGATCTACTCAAAAAACTATTGGGAATTGCACCCAAACCAGACCTAAACGAACTGGCGCAACAAGGCGCTATCATTCTGGATGTCCGCTCGAAAGGCGAATTTGCCGGTGGCCATATCAAAGGTGCCATCAATATTCCTCTCGACCAGCTTAGTGCCAATCTCAACAAACTTAAAAATAAGAACCAGCCCATCATCACCTGTTGTGCCTCGGGCATGAGAAGCGTGACAGCCAAAGGCATCCTCTCCTCACGCGGTTATACCAGTGTACACAACGGAGGCGGTTGGATGCGATTAAACAGAAAACTCAATCCGTAAGCCGACCATGGAAAAAATCATCATCATTGGAGGTGT
>CAZFTY010000352.1:0-3169 GCA_964521835.1 uncultured Microbacter sp. | reverse complement strand
AACCGGAACCACCAAAAGACCGTGATATTTTCTGGTATTACAGTCGGTGATTGTATTTGCGCTATAGGCGCCCGATTTGTTGGTGCGCAGGATCTCTTTCCGCAACGATTTTTGCAGATTGGTCAATAATGTTTTGTCGAATTTCAGGTAACCCATGGCAATGACGTTTTTTTTGAGTTTTGATGCCTATCATTCAGTCTCTTATCCTGATCTGTCGACGTGCCGGCTGTCCTGGGGAAAGGAGACGGAACAGTCTGCCGTTTTCAGAATAGAAACGATTTTCGGATGAAAACCGTTGCAAGTTATCATTTATTTTTAATAAAAACAATCAGTTCTGATTGTTCTTAAACATGAAAATAGAAAAATATGCCGTTTGAAGCAATTGGAGGGCGTGTTGTCGTTAGTTGTGGCTGAAAATAAGCAGGTAAAGTGAAGCGATGGTTTGTCTTTTGGGCTGATAGTGCAACTGTTGTAATTGATTTATCTGATTTCTACAAATGGATTGAATGAAATTAGCTATAATTAACACTAAATTTATGTATAATTAGCCGAAAAAAAAGGTGCCAATGTTGGAGTTAATAAAAAAACACTATCTTTGCGTTGATTATGATTGATAGCGATTTTGATTTTTACCAAGTTGTTTTCAATGGCATAATTGCGGTTTTATATTATTTAATTATTTTTTCAAATGAACATTTACATTTCGCACCTTAGTTATGGTGTTGACGACAACGGGTTAAAAGAAGTTTTTGAAGCTTACGGACAGGTAGATTCTGCAAAAGTAATCACTGACAAGTTTACAGGAAAATCAAGAGGTTTCGGTTTTGTTGAAATGCCTGATGAAGCAGAGGCAAACAAAGCAATCGAAGCTTTGAATCAATCAGAAGTTAATGGTATGACTATCAATGTAAACATTGCAAAACCGCGCGAAGAACGTCCTCGTCGCGAATTTGGTGGCAATGGTGGTGGTCGTGGTGGTTTTAACGATCGCCGCAATAGCAACAGATGGTAATTCTATCCTGAATTTATACAAAAAGGGAGTGCTTTTTATAAGTACTCCTTTTTTTGATTATTGGATGATGCTATTGATAAGAAGGTGTTTCAGCAGTCAATTCCGCTATTTTCGTGAAGCGGCATCCCATAATTCACCCAGCCGTATCAGTAGATTTGGCTTCCGCTTGCTTACATAATCGGTTTCGGGATTGCCTATTGCTTCCGACCATGACTGTTTGTATTTTATCATGCGGTAAATCACGCCCCAATCGGGCAGGCCACCTACATTACGATCGTCAATAAAAAGATCGGCGTTGAGTTTTCTGGTCTCTATTTCATTGGTATAGGGTTCTCCCGGATGATCGCTATTGACGGCGTAAAACTCGAGGCCACGCTGACGGCAATACTCCACTGCCTCATTGAGCAGCTCTCCCTCCCGCACACTCCACAAAATAAGCTGATGAAACTCCTCTTTTTGTAATCGTTTCAGCACATCTATCGCAAACGGTATTTCACGTCCGATTTTCGGATATTCGTGCTCTACAATTGTCCCGTCAAAATCAACCGCTATAACCATAATTGTGGAAATTTTACCGATTATTTTTCGTCTGCTATATCAGTTTCATCATCATCAGATTCCGGAATAATAATGCCGAGCTCCGACTCAATATTGTGCTCATTAGGGCGACAAAACAGAAGAACAATAGCCGCAATAGCCGCGCACATAAAAAAAGATTTGTCGGCAAAGAGAAAAAACAAGAGGATATTCAGTACGATATTGAAATCGACTACAAACAAACGAAAAGCGACCAAACGCTTATAGCTGTTCTCTTTCTCATCTTCACGATGCCCTCCGATTCTTTTTACGGTACGATGATACCACCACAGGATGCCCGGCAAACTACCCAACAGTAACAAAAAAACAAGTGATTGCACGGCTATACCCGATTCCGAAGTTTTGTCGAAATGAATAAACCGCGCAGAAAAATAGCCGGCAATGGCAGCCACAATAATAAGCAAAAAGCTCAGGTAATAGCCCCGTTGTGAAAAGCGAAGAATTCTGTCTGTCATTGATTCTGTCAACTGTTTAGTGTTTAATGCTTACCGTTTACCCCTAACCTTAGACCTTTAACCGTAAACCCTGGACCGTTTTTTTATAGCGCGCCTTTGGTGCTGGGCAGATCGCTGCTGAAAATATCGCGGCGAATAGCCATCCGAATAGCTCTTGCCAGCGCTTTGAAGATTCCCTCTATTTTGTGGTGTTCGTTCTCGCCTTCGGCTTTGATGTTGAGGTTTATCTTGGCCGCGTCGCTAAACGATTTGAAGAAATGGAGAAACATTTCGGTTGGCATCTCTCCGATCTTTTCACGTTTGAACTCGGCATTCCACACCAACCAGGGGCGGCCGCCGAAATCGAGTGCCACCTGACACAGACAATCGTCCATTGGGAGGCAAAAACCGTAGCGTTCAATGCCGCGTTTATCGCCCAGCGCTTTGGCAAATGCTTCGCCCAGCGCCAGCGCCGTATCTTCGATGGTGTGGTGTTCGTCGACTTCAAGATCACCTTTCACTTTCACCGTCAGGTCGCAACCCGAATGTTTGCCGATTTGAGCCAGCATGTGATCGAAGAACCCCAGTCCGGTGTCAATATCACATCTGCCCGATCCGTCGAGATCGAGTCTGACCTGAATATCCGTTTCGCTGGTCTTGCGTATCACTTCGGCAACACGGGGCGTACTGAGCAGGAAATCGGATACCCGATTCCAGTCGGGAGTGATTAGAGCACAATACTCTTCCAATTGTTTCTCTTTCAATAAAGCGGAAACCGCATCGTAGTCGCGCATAAAAATGGCCTTGCAACCTAAATTTTTTGCCAGCTGAACATCCGTCAGGCGATCACCGATCACATAGGAGTGTTCGATATCGGTATTTCCATTTAAATAGCCTTTCAGCAGCCCGATGCGCGGTTTTCGGGTAGGGGCATTCTCTTCCGGAAACGTCGTGTCGATATGAATATTTTCAAATGTAATTCCTTCATTTTCAAAAGCCGTCAGCATTTTACCTTGCACGGCATCAAAGGCTTCTTCTAGGTAATCTTCCGTGTCCAATCCATCCTGATTGGTAACCATCACCAGCCGAAAATCGCTTTTGGTGGCAGTTTTATCGAGATTGCGGA
>CAZFTY010000351.1:0-3177 GCA_964521835.1 uncultured Microbacter sp. | reverse complement strand
CGGACTGCTCTTTTCCGATAGCATGGGACAGGTTGCTCAGTTTATGCCCGAAAGCGGCGGTTATGCCTCTCTCTTCTACGGTCGCGTGGTCGATATGCTCTACTTCCCTTTGATTGAAGGCCATTTCCCCGATTGGCTTCCGGTGTGGGGCGGCGAAGATTTTATTTTCTTCCGCCCGGTATTCAATATTGCCGATAGCGCTGTAAGTGTGGGCGTTGTGTTGATTTTGCTGTTTTATCGTCGTTATTTGTCCGATAATGAGGCAAGCGATCGTGATGGGCTGAAAGCGGAGGAAAAAGCATGAAAAAGCTGTTTGTTTATTTATCGACAGTTTGTGTGTTGCTCGCCTGTAGTTCTACTCCCAAGGGGGTGCTTTCGGAAAGCAAGATGACCAACCTGTTGTATGATATGTATTTGGCCGATGCCTGCAATATGCAGAAATTCAATGGAGGAAGCGTCGATAGCGCGAAGCGTCAGTCGTATCGCTATATTTTGCATAAATACGATGTGTCGGTGGCCGATTTCGACAGTTCAATGGTATGGTATGCGATACATCCGGAGAAACAGACCCATATTTATGACAACATCAATCTCCGGTTGTCAAAGCTGTTGAAGGAGGTAAACGCGGGTAAATACAAGCAGATCGTTCCGGTGCTTACCGAGAACGATACGGTGGATGTGTGGCAGATGCCGCGTCGGTATGAACTAACGGCAGGGACGTTTCGCAATAAAATATCGTTTTATTTCGGTAATAATCAGTTCCAAAAGGGAAATGCCCTGTTGTTGACCTATAAACTGAAACTGAATAAGGCGGATCAGGCATCCGGTAACAAATTCCGGATTAAGGTGACGTACGCCGGAAAAACAGATAGTCTGGTGTCGTATGCCCGCAAGGATGGTATCTGGCGGCGCTATCGGGTATACATGCCCATATCGAATAAATTACCGCTGAATTCGATTGACGGATCGTTGCTCGATTGCACAGGAAACGATGTGCATCAGTCGGCTATTGTCGACGATATTCATTGCTACCGGATTACATATGTCGACGCAACGAAGGCACATCGGGCCCACAAGAGCTGGTGGCAAAAGCTATTCTCCAAATAAATATTGCTTATTTTCTAACTTCTTCCAATTCATAATCACCTGTTTATGATTCTTTATCCCTTAAAATTTACTCCTGTTTACAAAACCCGTATCTAGGGAGGTCATCGGCTCGAACAATTCGGTAAGTACTCGGATACCCTTCCCAATATCGGTGAAAGCTGGGAGTTGTCGGGCGTGCCGGGCGACGAATCGGAGGTGTCCAATGGTATTCTGGCCGGGAATACGATTTCGGAGCTTATAGAGGTTTACATGGATGAATTGGTGGGTAAAAAGGTGTTTGACGCTTATGGTCAGACATTTCCTTTGCTGATTAAGCTGATCGATGCCAACGACGATCTCTCCATTCAGGTACATCCGGACGATGTGCTGGCGGCTGAGCGTCACAACTCTTTCGGAAAAACCGAGATGTGGTATGCGCTGTATGGCGATAAAGATGCTACGCTTATTTCGGGATTCGTTCCCGGTGTGGATAAGAAGGCCTATCTGAAGCATCTGGACGATGGAACGCTTGAACAGATAATGAATTATATCCCGATTGCAAAAGGGGATGTCTTTTTTATTCCCTCCGGGCGGGTTCATGCCATCGGTCGTGGCGGGCTGATAGCCGAAATTCAGCAGGCATCGGACGTTACCTATCGGTTATTCGATTTTAACCGCAAAGATGATGAAGGAAATACCCGGGAGTTGCATACCGAACATGCATTGGATGCTATCGATTTTACCTATGTGAAGGATGCCAAAACCCATCCGAAAGCACAGGACAATGTCCCATGTGAGTTGGTTAAGTGCAACTATTTTACTACTAATCTGATTGAACTGACGGATAAACTGGAACGCGACTACTATCACCTCGACTCTTTTGTGGTATATTTGTGCGTCGGAGGATCTGTTGAAATCAGGTATGATGGTGGTAGCGAAACGATGGTGAAGGGCGAAACGGTGTTGCTTCCTGCCTCGCTGAGTAATGTTACCCTTATGCCTCAAAAATCGTCTGAAATTCTGGAAATATACGTGTAATGGATCGTAATCCGATAAACTGATTCGATTCTGAACACAAGGTTACCCTGACTTATGAAACGGCTTGTTTGGTTAAGCATCATTTTATTGATTGCATGGCACGGACAAGCGGTAGAAAACCGGACACGGCTTGTTTCTTACCGTTTGGATATGAGGCTCGATTCGTCCGGACGGCAGCTTTCCGTAAAGGCTCTGCTGGTGTTGGAGGCAAAGGATACCTTGTCGGATCTGCGACTCCATTTTGCCGATATTATACCCATTAACAAGCTTACCTGCAATAACGATTCTGTCGCATACACCCGTTCCGGCGACGGCTTGCAGTTCCGGCTACCCTTTGCGACCAAGTACGAATTTCGTCTCGATTATACGCTCGAAGCCGACTCGTTCAAAAGCGATCGGGTGATAGCTCTGGTTCGTGCCCGTAAGTGGGTTCCCTATCTTTTCGATAATGTAGCTTCTTCCGAAATCAACTTGACGGTTCCGGCTCGTTATTATGCCTATTCGTCGGGGCAGCAAAGCGATTATACGTTTGACGGAACGAACAGAGAGTATCATTTCGGGGCAAAGGAGAATGCCGGTATGCCGTTGTTTATCGCCCCGGTGGATTATTATACCGGTGTGTCCGCACGATGGAAGGGTACGGAACTTAATTACTTTTTTCATGCTTCCGATACGGCTGTGGCCAATACGGTGGTTCGTGAAAGCATGCAGGCTTTTCGTTTTGGAAATAAATTTGTGGGTAAATATCATCCTTCCACGATTACCTATATCGAGTTTCCGGAGTTCGACTTTTGTCAGTCGATGCCGGGATTTGTTTTGATGGGTACCGACTATCTGACGAATGTGAAGAGACCCGACAAACGGGATTGGGTGGGTCACGAGACATTACATCAGTGGATAGGAAACGGCTATTTTACATCGCTTTACACGCATTCGCCGTATAGTCGTTTCACGGAAGAGTCGCTTACGGAGTATCTGCGGATGGTTGGTCTGCAGAAAAGTTTTGGAAAGGATACCCTCAGGGCAATGCTGCGCGAAAATGGCCGGATTTAT
>CAZFTY010000350.1:0-3181 GCA_964521835.1 uncultured Microbacter sp. | reverse complement strand
CAGATGGAATGTCTATTAAAATCTTTCCCTGACACAGTTTACTGAATAGACCCCTCCCGGGTGTTGAAGAAAGACAACAAAGTCGCGGCAATACACAAATTAGTGTCACGACAGCACTTCGGAGTAGAGCAAACGCACTCTTGAGTGTAACAAAGAGACTAAAAAGTACCCTAACAACACTCCCGACCGTGAGGAGGTGACAAAAAAAAGTGTCCGCTCACACTCCTGAGCATCCAGGCCACACAACCAACTGCAAAACGGACACTCTGGAGTGATAAATCGACATAATTAGTCTGTCGGAGACTGTAAGAAGTGAGAAAAAAACGCATCAAAAAAATCAGCATTCATTATCACGAAATAATTGATAAAAAACAACGAATATGAATAAAGATGAGATTTGTGAAAAGTACAGTAAGAACCTTCTCTTGAGAGGATTTATTAATGCCATTCCATATATTGGAGGTAGCCTTGACGTTGTTCTGTCAGAACAATGGAATGCGATTTATGAACGAAGAGTTGAAGATTTGCTATATCAGCTTTCTGAAGATTTAAAAAATCTGGAAGACAAAGTTGATAAAGAATATATAGTCTCTGAAGGCTTTTTTGATCTGGCATGTAAGATTCTACAAGAATCCGTCAAGACAAGATTAGATGAAAAAAGAAAATTATTTTCAAAAATACTTAGAGATTCGATAACGGTTCAACGTGACATTCAAGAAACAGAAGATGTTATTGATATTATTATAAGCATGAATCAAAAAGATCTATACTTTCTTAGACAAATTGAAATATTTACACAAACAGCTCCTCCTCAGGATTTTATTGCAGAGAAAATTAGTGCATTCATAAATGACAAAAAATTTGATGTTGATGAAGTCGTTAGAATGCTTTATCGTTTTTCATTTCATGGAATTCTTAGTTATGAAACGACTTCTTTAGACCTTAGAAAGTATATTATTTTTACTAAGAATCCAATATTTGGCCAATTAATCTCATATTTGAATGAATAAATTTAAAATCTATGCTTATGAAAACGCTTTTTATCAAAGGGAACCTTTATGTCAAAGGTAGTTGTACAGGCAAGAATATCACATGCAATAGTACGATTGATAATGTTGACGCATTTGTAATTGAGGGTAATGTTACTATTGAAGGTAATATTAATCTTGATGATAATCATTCCATTATTACTACAGGATCTCTGGCTTGCACTCAAATTGCAGAATAATAATTGTAGAGACGGACGACTGTTTTATCTACGATTTTCAACCAACAATAATGTTTCACCATTAAAAAATTTCGGTCATGAAGAAAAAGATTTTGTTCCTCACCGGCGATTTTGCCGAAGATTATGAAACGATGGTACCGTTTCAAATGTTGGAGATGGTAGGTTATGAAGTACACGTGGTGTGCCCCGGCAAGAAAAAGGGCGACACGGTGAAAACCGCTATCCACGATTTTGAAGGCGACCAGACCTACTCCGAAAAACCGGGTCACAACTTCGCCCTCACCTACAGTTTCGACGAGGTGAAGGTAGGTGACTACCTCGGATTGGTGATTGCCGGAGGCCGCGCCCCGGAGTACCTGCGCCTCAACGACAAGGTGATCGACATTGTACGCTATTTTTTCAAAAACAACAAGCCTGTCGCAGCTGTTTGTCATGGCATTCAGATTCTGACTGCCGCCGATGTAGTGAAAGGCCGCAAACTGACCGCCTACCCGGCCGTGGGTCCCGAAGTGACGCTGGCCGGAGGCGAGTTTCAAGCCATTGATGCCGACAAAGCCTTTGTGGATGGCAACCTCGTTACCTCGCCCGCCTGGCCCGGCCACGCCGCATTTATACGTGAGTTCCTTAAACTGCTGGGAGCTACCATCGAAATATAAGAAAAAAGGAAGGCCCGAATTTCCCTTACAATCGAAAATTCGGGTCTTTTATTATGTAAATCAGCGGCTATTGATTCAACGCACTGTTCTTTCGTCCGTAAAGCAGGTAGACCAATAATCCGATACCCATCCAACCGAAAAAGACAATCCAACTGTTGATAGGAATTTCAATCATTAGGTAAAGACAGCACAACACGCCCAAAATGGGAATCAACGAGAAGTGTTTTACAAACGAAAGAATTGCTACCACAATGGCTATTGCTGAAAAAAGGAGAAAGAGAATTTCCTCCAGATTTTCTGCCTCCACGTGCAGCAGGTCTGTAGCAAGGCGCTGACGGAAAAGCAACAAAAACAGCCCCACCAAAGCCGGAATAATCCATCGCCCGTTGATATAGGGCAACTGAAACCCCGATTCTTTCTCAATTCTCGGCAACAACAATACGCCACCACACACCAGCACAAAGGCAAAGAGCGTACCGATACTGGTCAGGTCGGTCATCAGCAAATCGTCGATAAACAAAGACGGAATGCCCACCAACAGACCGGTAACGATGGTTGCAAAGCCCGGAGTAAGTCGTTTTTTATTGATCTTTCCGAAACGTTTGGGCAGCAAGCCGTCGCGACTCATGCTCATCCAGATGCGTGGTTGTCCGATCTGAAATACCAGCAGTACACTGGTGGAAGCTATCACAGCACTGACCGAAATAATAAAGCCGACTTTGTGCATATTGATCGCGTTGAACACATAAGCCAATGGATCGGCAACACCCTTAAAACCGGAATAGGGAACCAATCCCGTAATGACCAACGTCGTCACCACATAGATCAACGTGCAAATCAACAGGGAGTAGATCATGCCGCGGGGCAAATCGCGCTTGGGATTGGCACACTCCTCAGCAGTGGTAGAGATGGCATCGAATCCGATATAGGCAAAGAAAACTGATGAGACACCTTTGAGCACGCCCGTCACACCGTTGGGCAAAAAAGGCGACCAGTTGGTCATTTTATCTTCTGAAAAAATCACCCAGAAACCCACCACCGCGATAAAGGCCAGCACCACCAGCTTGAGGCCGACCATCAGGTTCGCGCTTTTCTTACTCTCGCTGATGCCGATGTACGCCAGCAGCGTAACGAGACCCACAATCAGAAAAGCCGGCAAGTTCATCACAATATGGAAACCGGCAATCACCGGGGCCTGCGCATAAGCCGTCTGAGAAACATCTTTGCCCGCAGCTAACAGCTCGTGGTAATTGGCTTGCGCCGTCTGCCATCCGATGGTAAGCCACGACGGAAGATG
>CAZFTY010000349.1:0-3188 GCA_964521835.1 uncultured Microbacter sp. | reverse complement strand
ATATTGAAAAAGATCGACGATGAACCCCTGAAAAAGCAGCTGAATGGAATCTATCGGAATGCGAACGAGTTGCTCAAGCTTGTGAATCAATTACTTGATTTTCGCAAGCTCGAACTGAAAGGCGAGACGCTGGAGTTGAGCTATTGTAATATCAGCGATTTTCTGGAAGTTATCACCTCTTCGTTTGCCGAAACGGCAGCGAATAATGGCATAGAACTTGTGTTGGACTGCGCCGATGAAAATATTTATGCCTTTGTAGATAAGGATAAAATGCGGAAAATTGTAAATAATCTGCTCTCCAATGCCCTCAAATTTACACCTGCCGGTGGAACGATACGGCTGAAGGCATGGAAGGATCCGGAGCAACCGATGTTTACGCTGCAGGTAACCGACACGGGAATAGGAATTCCGGAAGTGGATGTAAGTCAGATATTCGACCGTTTTTATCAGGTAAAAAAGCAGGCGGAGATAAATACCGGTAGTGGAATTGGACTGCATTTGGTGAAAGAATATGTGCAGTTGCACAATGGCACCATCGAAGTTGAAAGCCGGGTTAACGAGGGAAGTTCGTTTACGGTACATATACCGACTGATCTGCATCCGGCAGAAAATTCACAATCGGAAAGCAGAGGAAATGAGCAGAATCAGAAGTTGAAAATTCTTGTTGTTGAAGATAACATTGAATTCAGAAACTTTTTGCAGGATGAACTTTCGGACAAATACAGTGTTGTCGTGGCAACCGACGGGAAGGAAGGGTTGGAAAAAGCGCTGGCTCATCAACCCGATCTGGTTATCACAGATGTAATGATGCCAGAAATGTCCGGCACCGAATTATGCCGCCGGTTGAAAAAAGAGATTCAAACATCGCATGTTCCGGTGATATTGCTTACGGCCAAAACTTCCGATCAGGCACAAATTGAGGGTTTTGAGGCCGGGGCGGATGCCTATATCTCAAAACCGTTCAATATGGACATATTACTTCTCCGTATTCAACATTTAATTGAGCAGCAGAATCAACGTAAAAAAGTATTTAAAAACGCTATTGCCATAGATCCGGACAACTTTATCTCTTCCAACGTCGATAAGAAGTTGATAAAGGATGCTCTGCGGCATATCGAAAAAAATATAGACAATGCTTCTTATTCGGTAGAGCAACTGAGCAAAGATCTGTTTATGGATCGAACCGGGCTTTACCGTAAACTATCGGCTATCGTCGGTCAGACTCCCAGCGAGTTCATCCGGTCGGTTCGTCTGAAAAGAGCCGCTCAATTGCTTGTAGAGGGGTTACCTGTGGCCGAGGTTGCCGCTAAAGTTGGTTTTGGAACGACCAGCTATTTTACAAAATGTTTTCAGGACGAATTTGAAATCAAACCCTCTCAATATAAAAATGGGGAGCGTTGAGGGAGTCTGTTCTTTAACCGGTGATTGTGCTGTCGACCTGCCTTTTCAATGTCAACGAAATGGCTTTTTCCAAAAAAATGGAGAAGTTTTCGCGTAAATAAGAAGGCTTGCTGACGAAAAAAACGGCAATAATGTTTTCTCTGAAGAATTCAGGAGGTATCTCGTGTCGTAAGACAAGATAGTTCTCTATCTCCGATTACAACTTTTGGGGTTATACCGCAATCAAACCCGATTCGGCATCCTGGCAACGTTGCAGGTACCGATTGCACTGCTGCAACCGGTCGTAACCCAGCATGATTCCCAGAATGAAATCCTCTTCGGGAGTAAACCGGTTCAAACGCTTGTCACCAAATTTCCGCACTACTTCCACACATTGCTCTGCTCCAAAGAAAATATTGATTTTGGTTTCGCTTACCACACAGACATGATAAGCTATGTGTTGATGCTGTAGGCGAATCTCTGCCTGTGGCCTATCGGTAGTACTCATTGTATGCAGTACCAGATTGCGCAATCCTTTTTTATACTCATAGATATGATGCATCAATACAGTCATGGCGCAACGCTTAATTGATGAAACAAGGTTCAATGGAAGCAATCCAACTATCAATACGGACGGCGCTCAAATTGCTTTCATTGTCTTCGTCAAGGGGTAGACCCACAAATTTACCATCCGACAAGGCAAGCGACGCATCAAATGAATAACTATTCGCATCAACTGTGCCTACGATTGTACAACCCGCTTCCTGCAATGCATCGTGAATCTGTGCCATCCCGTCGACAAACGTATCGGAAAAAGAAGAAGAGTCGCCCAATCCGAAAAGGGCAACTATTTTGCCACTCAGATCTGCTTTTCCCAATTTAGGAAGAAAGCTTTCCCAGTCATCCTGCAGATCGCCGGATCCCCACGTGGAGGTTCCCAGAATAAGATTCGGATATTGAGTCAACTGCTCTGCACTGAGTGTGGCAACATCTATCAGCTGCACACTATACGATGACAAACGAGCGGCAATACTTTCGGCTGCCTCTTTTGTATGACCGGTGGTACTTCCGTAAACAATGGCTATTTTTTTCATCTGATTACTGTTTTGATTACTATTCGCAATAAACAATCGGTACTAATTCGCCGTTGACACCCTTCATGGTACATGCCCGAAAGCATGTACCATTGAAAGGAATTCTCACTTAACTCACATCATTTCAAACATCAATTCAGGGCAAATCAGAACTATTTTTTGATGAGACAAAGGTACCGGCACACTATTCTCCGGACAATCCCTCTTTGTAGTGATATTGATCTTGTCCGATCATTACAAGAGGGGAGTCATGCCGTTGATTGTGCAAAATATTCCGTATGTAAAGTAGAATGTAAAAACATAAAGAAAAAAGCAATCGGTTTCAAAGGGAATTTGTAGATTTGCGATAGATATTGGCTTTTACTGTAATTTCATAAAGCAATTGCAATGTTGGATCTGAAAACGCTTTCAGAAAGAGATGTTTGTACAAAAATTATTACGCCTGCCATAGAAAATGCCGGTTGGGATAGAAATACCCAAATGCTTGAAGAAGTCAGTTTTACTGATGGGAAAATCTATGTGCGGGGCAAACTGACAGCTCGCGGCGCGAAGAAGCGTGCCGATTATATCCTTTACTACAAGCCCAATATTCCCATCGCAATTATCGAAGCAAAAGATAACAAACATTCAATCGGTGATGGTATACAGCAAGCGTTAGATTATGCCCGCATTTTAGATATTCCGTGTGTCTTTAGTAGCAATGGAAGTGGTTTT
>CAZFTY010000348.1:0-3190 GCA_964521835.1 uncultured Microbacter sp. | reverse complement strand
TACTCAATAAGCTCACACTTTATCAAAGCAGCCCGGTAATTGCCGACATTAATAAAGGATTAATGATAGGCGAACAATTAGATTATCAGACATATGGAGACACCTATAAGGAAGAAGTTGCCGACGGAGGTTCATACAACGGATACACCACAGCTGGCTTCCCCGAAAGTTTTGACATTTCCCGTCTTTATGAAAGTCAGGGCAACTGGGAAAAAGAAAATGTATTTAATAAATTCAACAACGGAACCCATTTGCTGAATCACCTGGGCCATTCCAACGTGGATTATAACATGAAAATGTATAATGACGACGTTACCACCGTCAATTTCCAGAACAATGGTGTCAATCATGGATTTGTCATCGGCTATTCGCAGGGATGCTACAACGGTTCGTTCGACAACAGAAATGACGGCGGTAGCTTTGGTACGGAAGATTGTTTTGCCGAAAAAATCACAAACCTTGCTACCGCAGAAGTTGCCTGCATTTCCAATTCGCGTTATGGATGGTATAGCGGTGGAAACACCAATGGAGCTTCTCAGTTTTTCGACCGCGAATTTTTTGATGCACTCTTCGGCGAAAATATTTATAATATTGGAGACATCAATGCCGATTCAAAAGATGATAACGCATCCAATATTACTTCCGATGAAGTAATTAAATGGTGCGGTTACGAAACCAATCTGTTCGGTGATCCATCCATGGATATCTGGACTGCCGCCCCTTCAGAAATCACAGCAACGTATCAACAAAGCATTTCTGTAGGTGTTAATCAGGTCGATTTTCAAACGGATGCTCCTCTTGCCCGTATCGGTCTTATGCAAAACGACTCACTCATCGGAAGAGGAGTTGCCGATGCCAATGGTAATGCTACCATTACCCTTAACGGACCTATTGCAAACCCAGCCGATCCCATTTATGTTTCCATTATTGGCCATAACCGTATCCGTCATCAGGGAACCATTGTTGTGATAGCCAATCAGCCATACATAATGTATCAGGCTCATCAGATAAATGATAGCCAGGGTAATAATAACAACCAACTTGATCCGGGAGAAGCAGCAGGTCTCAATGTTAGTTTAAAAAATGTAGGAACCCAGCCGGCTTCCGACGTTATCGCAAAACTCAGAAGCGCTGACGCTTACATCAACATTGCCGACAGCACGGAATATTATGGAAACTTTGCAGCGGGACAAACCATTTCACTGGATGCCTTCGGAATGGCTGTTTCCGATTCTATCGCCGATCAGCATAAGATTAATTTTACCCTTTACATGACTGGTGATACTACGTGGAATTCACAGTTCAGTATCATTGCCAATGCTCCGTTACTTAGTGTTGGAAGCTTATCCATCGACGACGGACAGGGTGGAAACGGCAGGCTCGATCCGGGCGAAACCGTAGTCCTATCAATTGCTACCAGCAATCTTGGACACAGCAACGCGCCAAATGCCATTAGTAATATTACGACCAACAGTCCTTATGTTACAATCAATTCCAGCAATTTTAGCTTAGATACCCTTTCGGTAAACGAAACGGCAACTGCCACGTTCAATCTGACGATTTCTGCCGATGCTCCCACAGGGGCTGTTGCCGATATTCATTATACGGTGACTTCCGGAGGATATATGGCTCACAAAACATTTGGTCCTAAAATCGGACTGGTACTCGAAGATTTCGAATCAAACGGGTTCACTCATTTCTCATGGACACAAGGCGGGAACCAACCTTGGACAATAACCAATGTCGATCCATACGAAGGCGTTTACAGCGCTAAATCAGGAACAATAGCAAACAACCAGAAATCGCAGTTATCGCTGGGGATGGATGTACCGGTAGCCGACAGTATTTCATTCTATCTGAAAACATCTTCCGAAAATGGATGGGATTACCTTAAATTCTATATCGATGGTACCATGCTTAATAAATGGTCGGGCGAAACCCCATGGACCAAAGTTTCCTTCCCTGTCACAGCCGGAAATCATACTTTTAAATGGGAATACATGAAAGACAATAGCCAGACCGGCGGTAGCGACTGTGCATGGTTGGATTATGTCGTCTTCCCTGCCGCACAGGTTACTCCACTACCAAATGTTAGTGGCACCATTACATACGCTAACACAAATAACACCCCTTTAAGCGGGTTGACCGTCAATCTGAAAAATGCCGGAGGAAACATCGTGGGAACATCAACCACCAATGCTGCCGGAAATTATACATTTACAGCCGTTCCCGCGGGCAATTATACCCTCGGAGTTGCTACCAATAAAATGTGGGACGGCGTTACCGCTGCCGATGTGTTGCTTTATCGCAAACATGTCGCTAACGTTTCCATGCTGAATGGTATTTATTTAGCTTCAGGCGACGTCAATGCTTCGGGGAGCCTGAGCGCTGCCGATATTCTGTTAATCAGAAAACGTATTGCTTTTATTACCAATTCTTTCCAAACCGGAGACTGGTTGTTCAACAACACACCAATCGTTGTCGGAAGCAGCAACATCACACAAAACTTCAACGGTATTGTTTATGGCGACGCCAATGGTTCATACATACCTGCCGAAACCAAATCAGCCATTGCTCATCAAGGGCTGATGAATCTCGGAACTGTTGATGCAACCAAAGGCGATGTAATTGTTCCAATCCATGTTTCCGACATTCAAAATATGGGTTCATTCCAATTCACCGTTCAATATGATGCAACCAAACTTCAGTTTGTTGATATTACCGACTGGTTTGCCGGAATTAACGATGTTACCATCGGTACTCCCGCTCCTGGCTATATCACATTTGTTTGGGCTGCTGACGCTAACAGTATCAATATTTCCAATGATGTATTATGCAACATCCAATTTACTTCCAACTCGGTTGATGGTTCTGCCATATCGTGCGTAAGCAATCCGACAAAAATTGAATTCAGCGATTATGAAGGCAATCTGTTCAATCCCGAATTTGTAAACGGAAGCGTTGGTTCAATAACCGGTATCGATAAACTTAGCCAAAACGGTTTGAATATTTATCCAAATCCGAATAACGGCAAATTTACTTTCTCAGTTAACCACACCGAAAAGGTAAACGTAAAAGTTGTCAATTCTCTGGGGAAAATTGTTTTTGAACAAACATACGCCGGCACTCAGAGCAATTACAATCTTGACCTTCAGAATCAGCCTGAAGGCTATTATCTGATGACCGTAAC
>CAZFTY010000347.1:0-3202 GCA_964521835.1 uncultured Microbacter sp. | reverse complement strand
GTCTTGACCCCGGCTCCTCTTTCTCCTCTGCTATTTTACGCGGATTGACAGCTGATTGTACCGCGCTCGAAATCGGTGACCACGAAGACAAAAAAGAGGGTAAATCGTATACCGATCTGCTTTATCAGATTCGTCCTGCTTTCGGGGGTAACATCGTGGCAACCATCATCAACCCCGAATGCCGTCCGCAGATGGCTACCGTTCGCGAAGGTGTGATGAAAAAAGAGATTTTCGATGCCAACTACAAGGGCGAAGTTGTAAACCTTGAAGTTACAAAATATGTAAGCGATGCTGATTTTGTGGTAAGCGTAATTGAACGCCACATGGAAAAATCGAAGAGCAACCTGAAATCGTCTCCTATCATCGTAGCCGGTGGTTACGGTATGGGCTCGAAAGATAACTTCAAATTGCTTGAAGAACTGGCTTCGGTATTGGGTGGTGAAGTAGGCGCTTCGCGTGCAGCTGTCGATGCAGGTTTTGCAGAACATGATATGCAAATCGGTCAGACTGGTGTTACCGTTCGTCCTAAATTGTATATTGCCTGTGGTATTTCCGGTCAGATTCAGCACATTGCAGGTATGCAGGAAAGTTCCATCATCATTGCCATCAACAATGACGAAAACGCTCCGATCAATGCCATTTCCGACTACGTGATTACTGCTAACGTGGAAGACGTAGTGCCGAAAATGATTAAGTATTATAAGCAGAACAGCAAGTAGTGTGTAGTGAGTAGCCGGTAGTGAGTAGAAATCTGTAATTGGTAACGTTAAATGAAAACATCCAATTTTGAAGATTTAATAGTATGGCAAAAGGCGCATGAGTTTGTGCTGATTGCATATAAAATAACTTCAAAATTTCCAAAGGAGGAGTTGTTCGGATTGACGAATCAATTCAGGAGAGCGGCAGTTTCTATTCCTGCTAATATCGCTGAAGGATATAGAAAGAGCGGAATCAAGGACAAGCTACGATTTTATAATATTTCTGCGGGGTCGGCGGACGAATGTCGGTACTACATCATTCTTGCAAAAGACTTAAATCTCATAGATCAAATTGAATACGATAATTTATACAATAGTGTAAACATAGTTTCAAAATTATTGACCGGTTATTGTAAAGGAATAATAAATCAAACAAATAGTAATGATTAGATTGGATGCAGGCAAACCGATTTGCTTCTCACTACCCACTCCTCACTACTATCTACAAAGAAAAACAACATGGCAAATTACTATTTAGATAAACCCGAACTCAAATTCCATTTGACGCATCCGTTGATGGAAAAGATAGTGGCGCTCAAAGAGCAGAACTATCGTGAAAAAGACACATTCGACTATGCTCCTCAGGATTTTGAGGATGCTATCGATAGTTACAACCACGTGATGGAGATCATCGGTGAAATTTGTGGCGACATTATCGCTCCCAATGCCGAAGATGTAGACCATGAAGGTCCTCACGTAGTTGACAACCGTGTGGTATATGCACGCGGAACTCAGGAAAATCACGAAGCGTTGAAGAAAGCCGGCGTTTACGGTATCTCTTTGCCCCGCGAATACGGAGGTTTGAACTTCCCGATGGTGCCTTACGTGATGACCGGTGAAATCGTATCGCGTGCCGATGCCGGTTTTGCCAACATCTGGGGGTTGCAGGACTGCGCCGAAACTATCCATGAATTTGCTACGAAAGAGATTCGCGAAGAGTTTCTGCCCCGCATCAATCAGGGTGAAACCTGCTCGATGGACCTGACCGAACCGGATGCTGGTTCCGACCTTCAGGCTGTGATGTTGAAAGCTACTTACGACGAAAAGAAAAAGATATGGTTGCTCAACGGTGTGAAACGCTTCATTACCAATGGTGACGCTCAGATTAAATTAGTATTGGCACGTTCCGAAGCCGGTACATCAGATGGTCGCGGTCTTTCTTATTTTGTTGTTGACAACCAGTTCGACAGCTCGATGAAAGTACGTCGTATCGAAAATAAACTCGGTATCAAAGGATCTCCAACCTGCGAACTCGTGTTTACAAATACTCCTGCCAAAATGGTGGGTGAACCCAAAATGGGGTTGATTAAATACGTGATGTCGCTGATGAACGGTGCTCGTCTCGGCGTAGGTGCTCAGTCGGTAGGTGTTGCTCAGGCTGCCTACGACGAAGCGTTGGCTTATGCCAAAGACCGTGCTCAATTCGGCAAAGCCATCATCGAATTCCCTGCGGTATTCGAAATGCTGGCCATCATGAAAGCCAAAGTGGATGCAGTCCGTGCCTTGTTGTACGAATGTACCCGTTTTGTGGATGTGTACAAAGCGTATGGCACTATTGCCGACGAACGTCCGTTGAGCAAGGAAGAACGCATGGATGCCAAGGAATACCAAAAACTGGCCGACATGATGACTCCGTTGGTAAAAATGTTTGCCAGTGAATATGCCAACCAGAATGCATATGATTCCATTCAGGTTCACGGTGGTTCCGGTTTTATGAAAGATTATGCCTGCGAACGTATCTACCGCGATGCACGTATCCTTACCATTTACGAAGGAACATCGCAGTTGCAGGTAGTGGCTGCTATCCGTTTCGTAACCAACGGTGCTTATGTTGCCAAACTGCGTCAGTACGAAGCTCAGCCTATCAATCCGGCTTTCGAGGGATTGCGTAACCGCCTGGTTGGATTTACCGATAGCCTCGAAAAAGCTATTGCAAAGGTAACCGAACCGAAAAATGCCGAGTACCACGACTTTATGGCTCGCCGTTTGGTAGAGATCGCCGGTCACTTAGTGATGAGCAACCTGTTGATTATCGATGCTTCACGCGACGATATGTTTGCCCGTTCGGCTGAAATTTACAGCAATTTTGCTGCTGCAGAAATCACCAAACATCTGGCATTTATCGACAGTTTCCAGATCGACAACGTTGGCTTGTACAAAAACAGCGATCAGGAATAAAAAAAGAGAGCGTTAATTAATAAATAGAGGAGAAGAGGTTGTTCGGTTTTCGGGCAACCTCTTTTGTGTTAGTGCTATTTCTCTGTATTTTATGGAGAAATGCGAAATTAATAAAGAATGCTAAGTCAGATTAGGATCGGCCTTGCCTTTTTTGCTTCCTTTTTGTGGTAAGACAAAAAGGAAGTCGGGGTCACAGGGGCGGAAGCCCCTTCTCTAATTCTTAAATATGTAGCTTCTGTACTTCACGCGGTGTCTGGCGAAGTGGT
>CAZFTY010000346.1:0-3208 GCA_964521835.1 uncultured Microbacter sp. | reverse complement strand
ATCAAACCCCTCCCCCGTCCCGGGTACTCCCCTTCATCCGAAGGGGAGACGATGTACTTGCAAGATTCCGGCAAACAGGCAGATTTAGTCTTCCTCCTCATAGCTATCGGGATCAAAGGGAAGTGTCCGCAGGACGATGGGTCAGATACTACAAATAGAGCAAGCGACTGTTTGGCTAAAGCCCTGATGGGAGAACTATTTCCTGAGTCCGTCAGCTAAAGCAGACGGCAATTTCCCTCTATTTCTCCCCACTCCGGCCCCATTTCACTCCCTTTCCCGGAGCCTCCTTTCATATCTTTTGGGGGTGATGCGAAGAATTTTCAAAAATTGACGTAACTTTGCACCCGGAAAAAGAGGACGCGGGTGTACAACGCGACCGTCGTTTTCCGAAACATATCCTTTATTGGGGTGCCTTATCATAACGGGCTGAGATTATACCCTTTGAACCTGTCCGGGTAATTCCGGAAAGGGAATGAGCATTTACCTCATCGTTTTTTAAGCCCTCATCACATTTCGTTAAACTCAAAAAACAGAATGTTATGAGAAAATTTATGCTGGCTGCATGGTTGCAGCTTTTGGTGCTATCCCTTTCGGCACAAAGCGTAGTGAAAGGGCGTGTAACAGACGAAACCGGTCTGCCGCTTCCGGGCGCTTCGGTGACGATCGGCGCGCAGGGACAGAGTACCGATGCCAACGGCGCGTTTCATTTCAAAGCGGTTGCCGGGAAATCGGCCCTGCTGAAAGTATCCTTCGTGGGTTTTGCCACGGTGGAGCAAACCGTAAAGATCCCCTTCAGCGGCGAGATCAAACTACAGAAAACCGCCCGGCAGATGGACGAAGTGACCGTACTGTCGACCCGGGCTACCGATAAATCGCCGGTGGCTTATACCAATATCGGCAAGGAGACATTGAGCAAGAGCAATCTGGGACAGGATGTTCCCTACCTGCTCTCGATGACTCCGTCGTTTGTCCCGTCGTCGGATGCCGGAACGGGGATAGGCTACACCAATTTCCGCATCCGCGGTACCGATGCCACCCGTATCAACGTAACCATCAACGGCATTCCCTACAACGATGCCGACGAGCAGAGCACCTACTGGGTGGATGCTCCTGATCTCACCTCGTCGGTAGAAAACCTGCAGGTGCAGCGCGGCGTGGGAACCTCTACCAACGGCGCCGGAGCTTTTGGTGCCAATATCAATATGCAGACCGAAAACTACGCGCCGAAAGCATCGGGCGAGGTGAGCGTGTCGTACGGTTCGTTCAACTCCTCCAAGATGACGGCCAAAGCAAGCTCGGGGTTGATGAATAACCACTGGGCCATCGACACCCGTCTGTCGTCGGTAAGCTCCGACGGCTACATCGACCGCGCATCGGTCAACATGAAGTCGTACTTTATCCAGGCCGGTTATTACGGAGAAAAGACCACCGTAAAGCTCCTTACCTTCGGTGGAAAGGAGAAAACCTACCACGCCTGGGATGGCGTTCCGGGCGATTCGCTCAAGACCAACCGCACCTACAACGAATGCGGGTTTATGGGTTTCGATGCCAACGGGAAGCCGCTCTATTACAAAAATCAGACGGATAACTACACGCAGACCAACTACCAGCTACTGGGCGTTCACAGCTTTTCACCGGAACTTTCGCTCAACGCAGGGCTCCACTATACCCGTGGCGACGGCTACTACGAGGAGTACAAGCAAGACCAGTCGTTGAAAAAATATGCCTTGTCGCCCTACACGATCGATGGAACGAGCTATAGTTCGAGCGATTTGGTACGCCGCAAAGAGATGGGCAATGATTTTGCCGGGGGCGTTTTCTCGCTCAATTACGCTAAGGAGAAACTGTCGGCACAGTTGGGCGGCGGCATCAACCGCTACTGGGGCAGCCATTGGGGTGATGTTATCTGGGTGAAGAATTATGTCGGGAACATTCTGCCCGACCTCGAATACTACCGCAGCACCGTCAGCAAATGGGACGCGAATGTCTACCTGAAGGCCAACTACGAACTGCTGCCGAAGGTGAATGTGTATGGCGACATGCAATACCGCCGCGTGACTTACGCGCTGAATGGCACCAACGACAAGTGGGAAAGCTCGATGAACGGGATGCAACCGCTCGATCTCGACAAGCAATTCAACTTTTTCAATCCGAAGGCCGGGCTCTTCTACCGTCCCGATAGCCGAAACGAGATTTTCGCCTCGTTTGCCCTGGCGCACCGCGAACCGACCCGTACCAACTACACCAATGCCGGTAGCAGCGAAAAACCGACTTCGGAGGCGTTGTACGATTACGAGATGGGGTATCAGTTCAAGAGCCGGAACCTCAGCCTCGGCGCTAACCTTTACTACATGTACTACAACAATCAACTGATTTTGACCGGTAAACTAAGCGATATCGGCGAAGCGCTGACATCAAACATTCCCGAAAGTTACCGCTCAGGTATCGAACTAACTGCCGGAGTGAAGATCACCGACTGGCTGAAATGGGACGGAAACCTTACCCTGAGCCGCAACAAGATCAAGAATTTTACCGAATACGAGGTGGATGTGTACGACGCAGCAGGTAAATGGGTCAATGCGCAGAATAACTATTTGGGCTCTACCAATATTGCCTACTCTCCAACCACCCTCGCGAACAGTTTGATTACCGTGTCGTACAGAAACATCGAAATGGCGCTGCAATCGTCGTATGTGGGCAAGCAATACATCGACAATACCTCCAGCAACGACCGCTCGCTGGCCGCCTATTTCGTGAATAACTTCCGAATCAACTACACGCTGCAAAACGTACTCTCTTTGAAAGAGATCGGGTTTAGTCTGGCACTGAACAACCTCTTCAACGAACAATATTCGTCGAACGGGTATGTATGGTACAGCTCTTACGTGGGCAGCAAACGTGTGAACGACCTGCGCTACTCGGCGCAGGCAGGGTTCAACTGTCTGGCAGGAATCACCATTAAATTCTGATAGAGAATTGAATTAATTAGAGAAGTCATCTTGACTTTTTATGTTGCGACCTCCCAACCCTCCAAAGGAGGGCTATAGCATTGTAAAACGAATAAAGTCTCCTCATTTTGCGACCAAATTCCTCCCCTTGGGGGAGGTTAGGTGGGGTCTGCAAGCAAAAAATGAAGGCACAATGCTTTGCCAAAGAAAAGTCAAGACGAGTTCAAATAGAAAAAGGGTCGGTGCACGAATTATTCGCT
>CAZFTY010000345.1:0-3208 GCA_964521835.1 uncultured Microbacter sp. | reverse complement strand
TCTTATCAACAATGCAGGCTTCGGGTTTTATGGCGCAATCGAAAACGTATCGATGACGGATGCCCGTTATCAAATGGAGGTCAACGTATTCGGTGCGACACGCCTCGCGCAGCTACTCTTGCCCGGGATGCGGGAGCGTTGTTTTGGAAAGATCGTCAACAT
Source organism: uncultured Microbacter sp. (assembly GCA_964521835.1). Classification (GTDB taxonomy): domain Bacteria; phylum Bacteroidota; class Bacteroidia; order Bacteroidales; family Paludibacteraceae; genus Microbacter. The sequence goes on along the minus strand of CAZFTY010000345.1, from coordinate 3,046 downwards.
TTCATCCATCGCCGGAAAGATAGCCACTCCCTTCGGCGGCTGGTATCATGCCAGTAAATTTGCCATTGAAGGGTTGAGTGATAGTCTTCGCAACGAGGTGAAACCCTTCGGAATTGATGTTATTCTGATTGAACCGGGTGGCATCGCAACCGAATGGAGCTCTATCGCGTTCGACAATCTGAACAAAAGCAGCGAACATTCGGCTTACAAAGAGGCTGCCATTAAATTTTCAACAGCCTTCAAAAAAACAACGCGCAAACACTCCGATCCGGCTGTCATTGCCCGGTTGATTCTGCACGCAGTAGAGGCAAAACATCCTAAAGCGCGTTATGCTGCGGGATATATGGCAAAACCTGCGCTTTGGATGCGCCGGTGGCTGAGCGACAGGGTGATAGACTCGCTGTTTTTGAAAATAGTAAAATAAATCCATTCATTCATGTTTCATTTACCTTTATACCAGGTCGATGCGTTTGCAGATAAACTCTTTCGGGGAAATCCGGCGGCTGTTTGTTTTTTGCCTGAATGGCCGGATGATATTGTGATGCAATCTATTGCTGCCGAAAACAATCTGGCAGAGACCGCTTTTTTGGTTGCCAACGGCAGTGGATACGCGATTCGCTGGTTTACACCCTCTGTTGAAGTTGATCTTTGCGGACATGCCACACTCGCGTCGGCACATGTTCTGTTCGAATGTCTCAATTTTCCGGGCAACGAAATAATTTTTCATTCGCCCCGAAGCGGAGAACTGAAGGTAAACCGAAAGGATGATATGCTCTTTCTCGATTTTCCGACCGACGACTTAACACCGTGTGATTACATCCGGGAAATTGAAAGCGCCACCGGAATGAGGCCGGCGGCTACATGGAAAGGAAAAACTGATATCATTGCCCTGTTTGACAATGAAAAGCAAATTCGGGAAATGCACCCGAAACTGAATGAGATCGCCACGCTGCCTTGCCGTGGGGTAATCGTCACGGCTCCGGGTGATGAGGTCGACTTCGTCTCGCGTTTTTTTGCCCCGCAATCGGGTATCGACGAAGATCCGGTAACCGGTTCGGCACACACTTCGCTGACACCCATCTGGAGCAACCGACTCAATAAAACCTCCCTGACTGCACTTCAGCTTTCGGCAAGAGGGGGAGCATTACTCTGTGAATTTTTGGGCGAACGATGCAAAATAGGGGGTAAGGCGCAACTTTATCTCTCAGGAAACATACAGGTGGAACTCTGATTTTGAAAAAACGCGAATGAAATTTTTAGCCATCGAAAATGAGGTGCCGAATGCCGACTGGAACGACGCACAACCGATACTCCGACAGGAGGCGAAGCATGTGTACGAACTTTATTCCAAAGGTATTGTGCGTGAAATTTATTTTACGGAAAAACACGAGGCCGTACTGATACTCGAAGGTAATTCCTCCGATGAAATAAGGCAAATACTTGCTGATTTTCCATTGGTCAGAAACCAGTTGATCCGATTTGATTTGAAAGAACTAACACCCTATACTGGATTCGAGAGACTCTTTGGCTCTCAGTCCGAAACATTGCATATGTAAATTTTATACGATGAATCAAAATATCCGATCGCAAATATGGCGTCAATTTCTGGTTCCGATAACGGCTCTGGTACTGATCCTGATTATCGGCATTCTGGGATATATCTTCATTGAAGGATATACGCCGTTAAATGCGCTCTACATGATGGTAATTACTTTTGCGACCATCGGTTACGGAGAACCACAGCCGCTTACTCCCGAAGGAAGAATTTTCACTATCTTGCTAATTATCTCGGGGTTTACGACCGGATTTTACGCTATCGGCAAACTCTCTTCGTTCCTTTTGGAGGGCGAATTGGCAAAACTACTAAAGATTAAACGGATGAATACAGCATTGGAAAACATGAAAAACCACTACATCGTTTGTGGTTATGGCAAAACCGGGAAGCGCGTAATGGAAGACCTGCTGCGAACCGGCAAAAAAGTTGTTTTGATTGAAAACAATCCCGAGCGAAACGAAAAACTACGCGATTTCTACGACAAAAATCTGGTGCACATCGTCGGTGATGCTACCAACGACGAGGTGCTGATGCATGCCGGCATCGACCGGGCCAAAATCCTGATTGCAGTATTGGCTACCGATGCCGAAAACCTCTTTGTAACACTGAGTGCAAAAGACCTGAATAAAGATATCAAAGTAATCACCCGTGTAGAAGATGCCAGTTCGGCAGCCAAGTTTAAAAAAGCTGGCACCGACTTTATCATATCGCAAATCGATCTGGCCTCCGACCGCATTGTATCGCTGGCCACCTCTACCACCGACTTTTTCAGCTTTGTAGAGCTGTCAGACGGTAAGGCGGAGTTGCGCGATTATAAATTTCGTTTAGTGGAAATTCGCAGCGGCAGCGACCTGATTGGTAAAAGCTACCGCGAAGCCAATATCCCGCAACGTACTAATCTGGTTGTTATTGGATGTTATTCGGCCGATAGCGATCTGCAGGTAAATCCGAAGGCTGACGATTTGATCAGTCTGGGAGATAAGCTTCTGGTATTTGGGAAAGAGGAGGAGATTACACAACTTAAAAAAATCGGTAAAGAATAAATAACCCTATGCCAACAGATAAGATTCCGTTTCAAACAATCGACTGGGACATTGTCCCCAAAACAGAACATCCCGGAGAAACAGGCACGGCTTACTGGCAAACTCTGCAATTCGATGGCCTGCGGGTACGTATTGTGGAATACACGAAAGGCTATCTGGCCGATCATTGGTGCCGTAAAGGACACATCGTGCATTGTCTTGAGGGCGAATTTGTCAGCGAACTGGAGAATGGAGAAATGTTTCGACTAACCCAAGGAATGAGTTACATCGTATCGGACGAATTGAGCTCGCATCGCTCTTCTACTACCGATGGTGTCAAGCTAATGATTATCGACGGCGATTTTCTGAAATAAAATTCCGTCCAAACCAACATGCCCCGGAGAGGTTACATCTCCCTACCGTATGGTATGAAAATAAGTAACAAACTCACGCCATCCAGAGTAGAAGA
>CAZFTY010000344.1:0-3211 GCA_964521835.1 uncultured Microbacter sp. | reverse complement strand
CAACCACCGCAGGCATCACGTTGGATGGTAACCACCGAAAGACCGTTGCGTACGTTTTTGCGGATGCGTTTGAATGCGGTCAGCAAACGGGGCTCGATCATGCTTTCGATTGTTTTGGCACGTTCGCGCAGTTTTTCTTCTTCCTGTTTGGTTTCCGAAACGATTTCGTCCAATTCGCTCTTCTTTTGGTTGAGGTCGATTGTCCTTTCGTTTAACAGTTCGGTCGCTTTGGCAATTTCTTCCTCCTTAAAAGTGAGAGAAGCCTGCGCATCACGAATGCGTTTTTCGCTCAGTTCAATTTCCAGTGTTTGGAATTCGATCTCTTTCGACAGAAAGTCATATTCGCGGTTGTTGCGAACGTTGTCCTGCTGTTCGGTATATTTTTCGATTTTCGTTTTGGCTTCGGTGATTTCAACCTTGTGTGTAGCTACCTGTTTCTGAAGATCTTGTCCTTCAGTTGTGTAGTTGTCTATACGGGTTTGCAAGCCGGCAATTTCATCTTCCAAATCCTGAACTTCGAGGGGTAATTCGCCGCGTAAAGTTTTGATTTTGTCAATTTCTGTTGCAACAGTTTGCAATTCATACAGAGCTTTTAGTTTTTCTTCGACTGAAATTTCTTTTTCGTTTTTTGCTTCTGTAGCCATAACGGTATTGAATTTACAATTTTACGTTTAGTTGTGCCGTTTTTCCTTGCTTTTCTTGTTGTTCGGATTCTTTTTTGACTCCGAAAGCGCTTACCTACAAATAGTTTACCGGATTTGTATTGCACTCTGCGAAACGGACTGCAAATGTAGGCAATTTTTTTTGTATTTGTTCAAAAAATATCTCTTTTGTGAACTGCTCTGACTCATAATGGCCTATGTCGGCCACGACAATACGGTTTTCGGCGCCGAAGAAGTCGTGGTATTTGAAATCGGCCGAAACGAAAATATCGGCTTTTGCCCGGATGGCACTGTTCAATAACGAAGCTCCCGATCCGCCGCACACGGCAACGGTCTTGATTGTTTTTCCACGCAATGCAGTGTGACGGATTGTCCCAACCTGAAATAGGGTTTTGATTCTCTGTAAAAATCCGGTTTCATCTTCGGGTTCCGCTAACCGGCCTACCATGCCCATGCCGGTTTGACCCCACTCGTTGGCCAGTGGAATCCAGTCGAATGCCGGCTCTTCGTAGGGGTGGGTGGCAATCAATGCCTGTTGAACTCTGGCCTTGAGATAGGCGGGCACAACGACTTCGATACGGATTTCCGGTTCGTGATGGAGTTCGTCGATTTTGCCTACAAACGGGTTGCACCCTTCGCTTGCACGGAAGGTACCGAAACCTTCGTTGTTGTAACTGCACGAGTCGTAATTGCCAATTTGTCCCGCACCGGCTGCAAAAAGAGCCTCGCGCAACCGATCGGCGTGAGCAACAGGTACAAACGTTACAAGTTTCAGCAATTGTTCTGTCACCGGAGACAGAACACGACAACCGGTAAGCCCTATTTTTTGCGCAATGCGGCCGTTGACTCCCCCGGCTACACTATCCATGTTGGTGTGAGAAGAGTAGATGGCAATGTCGTTCTGAATCGCTTTGATTACACAACGTTGCACGTAGTCATCGCCGGTAAGTCGTTTCAGTCCTTTGAAAATAAGCGGATGGTGTGAAATTATCAGGTTGCAGTTGTGTTGAATCGCTTCATCCACAACGGCTTCGGTCACATCAATGCAAAGCAGGATGCCGTTGACGGTGGTAGTTCGTTTGCCGACCTGTAAACCTGCATTGTCGTAACTCTCCTGCAAAGCCAAAGGCGCGAAGTCTTCTAAAACGGTGCAAATGTCCTGAATAATCATAAATAATTGACAATTAATAATTCATAATTAATAATTGGTCTTGATCCTTTGTCCTATTTGTACATTTCGTCGATCAGCTTCCGGTAATTTTGCATAATGACCGCACGCCGGAGTTTGAGTGTAGAGGTCATCTCTCCCGATTCGATGGTGAATCCTTTTTTGATGAGCGTAAACTTTTTGATCTTTTCGTACGACGCCATCTCTTGCAATAGACTATCGATAAGTCCCTGATAGAATGCAATAATGTCAGGATGTACCAATAATTCATCGTCCGATTTGTAACGGATGCCACGCTCAGCCGCCAGTTTTTCAACTTCGGATAGCGCGGGCACGATGATTGCCGTTACGTAATTACGCTGGTCGCCAATTACGGCTACCTGATCGATGTATTTGTTGGTGCCCAGCTTCATTTCAATCTGTTGCGGGGCAATATATTTTCCGTTGGAGGTCTTGAAAAGGTCTTTGATGCGTTCTACCAGCGTGAGGTTTCCTTCGTTATCGAGTTTGCCGGCATCGCCTGTGCGGAACCATCCGTCGATGAATGCGGCTTCGGTGGCTTCGGGCTTGTTGTAGTAGCCTTTTGTAATAGTTTCGCCTTTCAGTTGAATTTCGTTGTCTTCGCCGATGCGTACCTGTATCCCATCCATCAGTTTTCCTGCCGAACCGATAATGTAGCGGGTGGGGCGGAAGCAGCAGACTGTAGCGGTACTTTCCGTTAGTCCGTAACCGATAATGATGGGAATTCCCATGCTTTTGAGAAAAACATTGATGCCGTCATCGAGCGCTGCGCCTGCGGTCGGGAAGAAATTTGCGTTTTCTATACCAACCGTCTTTTTTACTTTTGAGAAAATCAGTTTATCGACTAAGTTGTATTTTAATTTCAGGAACAACGGCGGCTTCTTTTCTTCGCGAAGGTAGTGCAGGTTGTAAATTTCGCCCAACGCTAACGCCCAGGCAACGATTCCTTTCATGTATGGCTTGAAGTTATCCATTCGTTCGCGGATACCGATGTATACTTTTTCCCAGAAGCGGGGTACGCTGCACATCACAGTTGGGCGTACTTCGCGAATCGAAGCCTGAATTTCTTGTGGCCGCAGGTTGATGTAAATGACCGCGCCGCGGTAGAGGCAGTAGTAACACCATGCCCGTTCGAATATGTGCGAAAACGGCAAGAACGCGATGGAACGGTCGTTTTCGCTGAAAGTCGGTAGTGCCAGATCGTGGATGCGCATCGCCTCCAGAAAATTGGAGTGATTCAGAACAACACCTTTCGGTTCGCCGGTAGTGCCGGAGGTATACATAATGATGGCAATGTCGTCGGGCGAAGCCTGTGCTTGCCGGGCGGCAATCTCTTTGTCGTATTTGGCGCTGCCGAGAT
>CAZFTY010000343.1:0-3230 GCA_964521835.1 uncultured Microbacter sp. | reverse complement strand
AAGAAAGCTACGACATCACGCTTGATAAGCATTGGACTATTGTTCAGGGAATGCTGCAAGAGGGTTACGATGTCGATCAGGATTGGATGTCTCGCCAATTCAACGTTAAACTGGTAGGAAAACGAACCATCCCGGTAGCTAAACCGGCTAAAATGAGCGACAGTCCGGGCAGTTTTTCAGCAAATTTCAAATAGGGGAATCGGCTACGGCTACACCGGTTCCCCGCCAACTATATGAGCCTTGTCCCTGTTGTGGAGGTTTACGTTTATCTGATTTAAGCAACAAAACCAACGACTTAGGCACTATCGTAAATAAGCTTGCAAAAGCCATTTACGATAGCAAACAGGGCATAGATAGCGATCCTGAATTACTTCAGGCACAGGCGGGGCAATTGCTCGACGCTGTTTCCAGTGGCTTTGGCTCCGACATTGCAGAGGTGGCTTTCGATTCTCCCGATTTCGAGATGCTCGATAAACTGGTGCAAAACACGTTTAGTTTTTCGGGAGCAAAAAACTGGCAGGAACTCAACGACATCACGCAGGCTATGCGCGACGGCGACAAGTTGATCCCGTTCTCCGACTTCATGGAAAAGGTGAAAGCCATCAATAGCAAGTACAACGTCGACTGGCTCCGCACCGAATACGATACGGCAATAGCCAGCGCCCAAAGTGCGGCACGGTGGACAGAGTTCGAGCAGGATGCTGATGCGCATCCGCTGTTGAAATATCAAACCATTGGCGACAGCCGGGTACGATATTCGCACGCCATATTAAACGGCGTTACAAGACCGATTAAAGACGATTTTTGGACGCTCTATTATCCACCAAATGGGTGGAATTGTCGGTGTGAAGCCGTACAGGCCGGACGCTCCGAAAAGCAAACAAAAGTGCCTGCTGTTAGCGAAAACTCTGTACCGGCAATGTTCCGAGTAAACCTCGCGCAGAAAGGGCTTGTGTTTCCGATGGGCCACCCTTATTATGACGGAATACCCGACGGGGTTCTGGATAAGCCAACACATCGGGCCGTGAATAAGTATTACAGTGATAAGGCAATCGGGTGGATAAAAAATAATGTGAAAGGTTATGATAGCATCGATCTTGATAATTTTAAAACAGGAAAAGTTTTAATATCAAAATCGTCTCTGAGAGAAATAGTGAATCACGCCATTGGAAGGGATAAAATGATTGCAACGGCTATTCCTGAATCATTGGCCGATCTTAAATTATTGGAAGACAACATTCCGCTTAAGAAGGATGATGCAAAGAAAAAAGATAGAGGCGTTATGTATTTCAATCACTATCTGTACAAAGGAGAAACTAACGACTATGTAGTACAGATGGAAGTATACGATCACGGAGAGAAACCATATAGCATTTATAAACGACAAAAGCCTCAATGATGCGTTGTACCCTCAACCGAAGGCCCCGACTTATACATTAAGGCTTTGTTCTACAAAGATACAATTAGAATGAGCATTTTCCAAATTCCATTCTCAAATTTTCAAATTTCCTAATTTTCAAATTGAAATATGGACGACTCTGTAGTAAGACTAAAGCTTTTGCTCGACAATGGCCTCACAACGCCATTCCTGCAAACCAAGAAGACGTTCAACAGCGGCATTGACGAAATGCGCGGTAAATTGGACGACTTTAAAGCATCTCAGAAAAATGCTTTTAAGGGCATGATGGACGAGATACCCGGAGCTTCACGAGCCATTGCTTTGCTTACCAATCCACTTATGGGAGCTGCAGCTGGTATTGCAGCCGTGGGTACAGGTTTCTATACCGCACTAAAAAGCGCTACCGACTGGGAAGACCGCATGGCTCATGCTAACGTTACAGCTCAATTAAGCCATAAGGAATTAGGCAATTTATCTGAAACATTGCTCGATATTGGAGCAAAAAGTTACGGAAATCTGAACAATGTTCCAGATGCTTTCAACCGTATATTGTCCGCAGGTGTAGACGTCAATACCGCTCTGAAAGCAACAAATCCAACTTTGAAAGCCGCAAAAGCCGGTTGGGCAGATATTGAAACTACAGCCGCCGCTGGTGTGGGCGTTATGAATGCTTCCGGCGAAGACATTAATCGGGTGTACGATGTTTTGTTTGCCACAGTGAATAAGGGTAACGCCGAATTTTCAGATGTAGCCCAATATCTTCCAAAGATCATTCCGGGAGCGCGACAGGCTGGTTTGCAACTTTATGAAACAGCTGGTGCCTGGGCTTATCTTACCGCTCAGGGAATGAAGAGCGAACATGCAAGTAGGTTGATGGAAAATGGCGTGAAGGTGATGAGTCAACTGGATAAGGTTCACGCTTTTAAAAAAATGGGCGTTGAGATTTACGATACGCAAACGGGAAAGATAAAGCCTTTTATGACTATTATCGACCAGTTAGCAAAACGCACAAAAGGTCTTACTGACTTAGGTCGGATGCGTTACTTCAACAAAATCGGTATGGACATTGAAGCATCCAGCTTTTTTGCCGTTGCTACGCAAAACGCCAAGAAATTGCGAGAAACAATTGATTTTACTCGCGATTCACAAGGACAATTGAATAAAGCATTTGAAAATGCCAAAACCCCACTTGACGACTGGAAACAAGCCCTTAACGGAATAAAAGTAGAGGGAATTAAGTTGGGTGAAGCTTTGCTCCCAATTTTCACGGAATTGGGAAGAAAAGCCGCCGATATTATAAGCAAAATACCGGGTATGCTTCGAAGCTTCGACGAAAACAAAACCTTTGCAGCTGCAAGTGGTAAAAAACGTGGCGAAGATTTTATTCAGCAAAACATCATCGATCAGTTCGGAAAAACTATCAACACAAAAGCCGATCTGGATGCTGCAATGGGAAAAGCGTTGGCACAAGCCGGTACGCTTCAAAAAATGCAGGATAATTCGGCGCGTAATATTGCAAATGCAAAACTACCATTATTCAGCAACGATTGGCTCGAATCAAAATTAAGCAGTTCCTTGTCTGGAGCAACATTCGGATCAGTTAAAAAACCGCTTGGTTTACGGTCTGCTGCTGAGATCAAATCCGAACGCTACGGTTTTGGCTCTTCCGAATATGGCGGTGAGCGCAATGCCATTATGGAAGGATTGAAAAATATTCCCACCGCTTTTCTTCAATATCAGCGTCAGGCAAAAGAAGGTGGCAAAAAACCGCCGGTTTACGGAGGCGATCCCAACGGCAAAGAGTGGGATCAGGACAAAAAGAAATTACGAG
>CAZFTY010000342.1:0-3243 GCA_964521835.1 uncultured Microbacter sp. | reverse complement strand
AGTTCTGCACCAACGAATTACTTTGGGTAGCGTCGGGCACCGCCGAAACCGTTCTCTCTTCGTTGCCCAGAATCGAGTTTATCTGGATAGCGAGCTGGCTCATAAATTCGGAGTACGAAGCGGGAAAACGGCGATTCAAATACAACAGCAACATACCGATCACCGTGTAACGCAGTTGCGCTTTGAGGCGTTCCACCTCCTCCACCTTCACCAAACCGTGACTGGCGCAGTAGTTCCACTCTTTTTCGCACACAGCATCGAGCGATCCGTTTATCAAATCGATAGTTGCCGCCTTGTGTCCAAAATCGCCCACTTTTGCCAGATAAAAAAGGTCGAAAATACCCGGATACTCCACAAAATAGTTGACATAGCTTATCACGGTTGCGTTCAACCGCTCCATACCCTGTGGCTTTGCGTTCGTCTGTTCTTCGACAAACGCTTCGCACTCTTTCTGAAAATCGGAGATGCAGAGGAAAACCAGATCGTTTACATCTTTGAAATAATTGTAAATAGTGGAGTATGAATAGCCCGCCTGCTGCGCGATATTGCGCACACTAACTCCTTTGAGTCCCTCTCCCTTGAGGATATCTTTTGTGGCCTGAATAAAATAGCCCCGGATGCGTTGTTCCTGAATTTGTTTGTTTAATGCCATCATTTGCAATAGTAAAATTAACAGTGCAAATATAATGAACATTGTTCATATTACAAACACCTGTTATTTTTATTTCATATCAACAACATGATGGCCTTTCAAAGCATAATAAGCGATAAAGATAAAACAGGGTATCGGAGCCAGAAAGCCCAGCGACATTCCGTAGTGATCGGCAATCAGCCCCATCACCGAAGGAAATAGAGCGCCTCCGACAATAGACATCACGATAAAGGAGGATGCCTGCTTGGTCTTTGCACCCAGATCTTTGATTCCCAGGGCAAAGATGGTGGGAAACATAATGGACATAAAGAAAAAGACCAGATAAAGCGCAATCAACGAGACCCATCCGGCATTGAAACTCACCACCGGCAACATGAGAACCGTAAGAATGGAATAGAGGGACAACAGTCGCGACGGAGTGATTTTAGTCAGCAAAAAGCTACCCGACATCCGCCCTATCATAAACAGGGCAAAGCCGATCGACAAAAAATAGGGGCCGTATTGCACGTCGAAACGGGGATTTTGCATCGGATCGGTCACGAAATTGATCAGGTAACTGAAGACTCCGGTTTGTGCCGCCACGTAGCAAAACTGAGCGATGACTCCCATCACGAAGTGCCGCTGCTTAATCAACGGACGATCCTGCACCGCGGAAGAGCCACCGGCAGCGACAGCAGAGTCCTCCTCTATTTCGGGCAAAGCCGTTTTACCGAAAAGAAGAGCGACCGACAACACCACCAATCCGATAATCAGATAGGGCCAGAACATCGAACTCAGCTTTTCACCTTCGCCGGTAGCCGCGTTTCCATAAATAAAGACCCCGATTAGCGGCCCTACCACCCAGGCCAGGCCATTGAATGACTGTGAGAAATTGATACGTCGCGCGGCGGATGATTTCGGTCCGAGTTTAGTGGTGTATGGATTCGCCGCCGTTTCGAGTGTGGCCAGTCCGCAACCCATCACAAAGAGACAGACAAGGAAAATCCAGAACGATTCGAACGAAGTGGTGAGGGCAATTAAAATGGAACCCGCAGCAAAAAGCAGCAATCCCAGAATGATTCCCCGTTTGTATCCGAATTTACGCATGAAATAGCCCGCGGGAAGTGCCATTCCGAAATAGGCGCTATAGACCGAAAACTGAATAAGCCCCGATTTGAATTTCGAAATTTGAAGTATCTCCTGAAAATGTTTATTCAGTGTGTCGAGCATCCCATGCGCGAGCCCCCACAAAAAGAACAACGAGGTAACCAGGACAAAAGGGAGCAGAAACGCTCTCGTTGTCAGCTTATTGTCTGTCATTAGTATCGATTTAAGGTATAATTCGTTTACTTACACGTTGTCAACGCATAGATACGCTCCATCAGTTCCCATTTTTCATCGGAAGTCGCGCCCGGTTTGGAACATTGAAATTTTGCCACAAACGCTTCCCACTCCTCCTGACGTTCGAGGGTGGCTAATTTTGCAAACGAAGCGTCCCAGTCAAAATCGGCAGGCACTTCCACAATCATAAAAGCATGATTTTTATGCAGGTAAATTTCCATTTCGAGAATCCCCACGCTACGGATTCCGGCGGCAATCTCCGGCCAGTTGTTTGCCGGATGGTGCCAGTGTTTATACTGTTCGATCAACGCGGCATCGTCTACCAGATCGAGTTGCTGACAATAACGTTTTGTAGGTTGCTGAAACTGTTTTACAGGATAACCCTGTTTCAGGTTGTTTGAGGTCATTAAGCGAATAGTTAGAAGGTTAATTGTTTTATGTTTAGCGTCGGATGATCCGGTATATATTTTTTCCGCATTCAGTGTCGCATCGGAAAGAGAGTAGTAACCGGTTTTCTGTGCCGTGTTGCCGGAGAACTTTATTAGCCTTCGCGTCAACTCTATGCATAAAGCAGACCACAAAAGTAGTAGAAATTTGAAACGCAGACCCGCTCAAGCTGTTAAAGATAACAAAAGAGGAAGCTATTGTTCACTATTTACAGAGCAGCTAGGGTTGAGGCAATGTGTCGTACCTACGGCACTCTGTTTTATGCAGGGTTAGACTTTCCAATAAACCTATCGTCCCGAAGGGACTTAATGACAGGCTTGTAAAGAATGAATAACACATCCAAAAAAAGTTTCTTAGAAACGGCTCGTGTCAATATACAAAAGCGGGTTATACTGTTTATTATAACGAATCAGCAGCATTCTTGTTATTTTCACTCTTTGGTAAATGTAATTTGAACACCTCTTTGTTTCAGCAACATGGTTTTAGCTTGCGGGTTAAACTCCAACACGACGCCTGCCTGATCGAATTTAAAGGTATCCTCGCCGGTTGCTTCGAGTGGAAATGACGGCTGGCCGGTTGCCTGCGCAATTAAAACATTGTTATCCTTTGTTACAGTAATTTTCAACGCGATTTGGCTGGAAGCATACACTCCCAAATATTTATCCAGATCGTCAGCTTTTACATCAAATTTGGAAAAGACCGGGATGTCATAGGACTTACCGCAAACGGCGCTCAAGACGGCAATGGAGATAGTATTGTTGTTATAATTTATCCCGTTTGAGGTTAAAGCGTATGCAATTTTCTCGTCTGGGAGATAGACATAT
>CAZFTY010000341.1:0-3245 GCA_964521835.1 uncultured Microbacter sp. | reverse complement strand
TAAAATAACAATAATAAATGTGACCAAATTTCGAGTAGACATAGAATGAATGTTAGAAGATTGTCGAATGAGCCTGTATCTTCAGATATGCTTTATTATAATTCAAAAATATGCATGACAGAGGAGTTTTGAACCTGGTTTATACTGTCAAAATCAGGTTTCAAAGATAGTAAAATTTGAATGGGTGGCAAAAAAAATCCGGTCACTTCACAGTGAACCGGACTCCCATCTAACCAAAAACCAAAAAAAATAAAGATAGCCAACGCTGAGGCTGTGCATATAATTCTGGTGTTTAAATCTTTATATTAATCGAACTGATATTCAAAAGCAGGTAAACCATAACATTTTCCGTGTAATTTTTAGCTTCTGTTACCATTTGAAGACAATCCGTAAATTGGATCAAAATCGGATGGAATGATACCCGGATTTTTGTTTATTTCAACTGACCAAAATCAATTGTGCCGGGAATGGCAAAAAAGCCATTCGTTTTTGTTATCGCCATGAAAAATGCTTCTCTCTTTTTAAGGAAAGATGAATCATATCGTAAAACGTTGCATCCGGAGATATGGATTAGTAAATTTTAACGTATGTGCCGGTTTTAGTGTCAGCGGGTATATTAGGTTTGAAATACGGATGGTGTGAACTGGTATTCCGGGTGGTGTCAATATCCTTAACTATTCAAAAAACGAGGCGGAATCTTGATATGAATTCAAATATAATTGTAACTTTGCGCGACAATACACCTTTTGTTTATTTGTATCATCCTTCAAATAGAAAATATGAAGTTATTCACAGGCTTTTTGTTAAGCTGTCTCTTTGCAGTGCTTGTTGTTGGTTGTAGTGGGAGTTCTACCTATTCCGACTTGTTGAAGCAACAAAAAGCTACCATCAGTACTTTTCTTCGTTACGATACTATTAATGTTGTAGGCTCATTGCCCTCTAAATATGCAACAACGGCATGGACGGGAAAGAAGGATTATTATTTGAGTTCTACAGGGTTATATTATCATTTGTTGCAGGTTGGAGATCAGTCGGCTATAGATAATAACGATTCGATCCGGTTGGGTGATGCGGTAATTGTGCGGTATGTAAAAATCAATTTGACTTTGCCACCGGATACGGTTGAAAATACATGGACAACGTTGGGTTCTGCCTATCCGTACAGCATGACATACGGGACTGTCTCATCGGAGCCTACCGCATGGCAGGAAGCTGTATCGTATATGAAATATTCGGGAGCACAGGCCGAATTGATCGTGCCCGGAACGATAGGAACTTCTACCAATCAGTCGAATGTGACTCCCTATTACTATAAGATCAGCATTAAAAAATTGCCGAGATAAAATTTACTAATTCATATTAATTGCTGCGGATCATTTTCTTGTATTTTGATTCGCAGTCGTTTTTTATATACCAAACATTTTATACTATGTCGTTAATCAAATCCATATCAGGAATTCGTGGCACAATCGGCGGTAAGGCCGGTGACGGATTAAATCCGCTGGATATAGTGAAATTTACTACCGCGTATGCAACATGGCTGAAGAAAAATACAACGCAGTATCCGTTAAAGGTGGTTGTAGGTAGAGATGCCCGTATCTCGGGCGAAATGGTAAATCATGTGGTGATCGGTACCCTGCTTGGTATGGGTTTCGATGTTGTCAATATCGGATTGGCTACCACTCCTACCACCGAACTTGCCGTCACGATGGAGAAAGCAAGCGGTGGCATCATTCTTACCGCCAGCCATAATCCGAAACAATGGAACGCGCTCAAGTTGCTCAACGAAAAAGGCGAGTTTTTGAATGCCAAAGAGGGTGAAACCGTTTTGAACATTGCCGAATCGCAGGATTTTGACTATGCCGAAGTGGATGCTATCGGTAAATTGACAGAAGATTTTTCGTATACACAGAAGCATATCGAGAGCGTGTTGGCACTCGATTTGGTCGATATAGAAGCAATCTATAAAGCCGATTTTCGCGTGGCAATCGATTGTGTTAACTCGGTTGGCGGAATCGCTATTCCGGAATTGTTGTCGGCTCTGGGTGTGAACAATGTAGAACAGCTGAATTGTACTCCCAACGGACATTTTCCTCACAATCCGGAACCGCTTCCGGAGCATCTTACCGAAATTGCCTCTTTTCTGAAGAGCGGTAAGGCCGATGTCGGTTTTGTGGTCGATCCCGATGTCGATCGTCTGGCGATTATTTGCGAAGACGGATCGATGTTCGGCGAGGAGTACACCCTGGTTTCGGTTGCAGACTACGTTTTGTCGAATACACCGGGCAATACGGTTTCCAATATGAGTTCTACCCGTGCGCTGCGCGACGTTACACAACAGCATAGTGGTTCGTATACCGCTTCGGCTGTGGGTGAGGTGAACGTGGTTGCCAAAATGAAAGAGACCAATGCTGTGATTGGTGGCGAAGGCAACGGTGGCGTTATTTATCCGGCCAGCCACTACGGGCGCGACGCGTTGGTGGGTATTGCGTTGTTCTTGTCGCATCTGGCAAAAACAGGGAAGAAAGTATCCGAACTTCGTGCATCGTATCCCTCCTACTTTATGGGCAAAAAGCGGATGGAGCTCACCCCGTCTATCAACGTTGACGAGGTGTTGGCAGCTATCAAGGCAAAATACGCGCAATACGATATCAACGATATTGATGGCGTAAAAATCGATTTTGCCGAAGGATGGGTGCATTTGCGTAAATCGAACACCGAACCGATTATCCGGATTTATTCCGAAGCAAAATCGCCGGAGGAGGCCGATCGGTTGGGTGAAGAGATTATTGCCGAGATCAAGAAATTGATTTGATATGACAAAAGAGTTCCAATCGCAGGCAAAAGCGTTGGTTCGCAAACTAATAAAAGAGCGTAAACAACAGTTGTCGAAAGACGAACAGATCTGTTTGTCGGAGAGAATTGTGCAGCATATTGAGCAGTGTGAAGCTTTTCGCACTGCTCATTCTGTTTTGTGTTACTGGCCGCTTGCCGATGAGGTGCAGATTGGATCCTTGATTGACAAATACTGGCAGACAAAACAATTCTACCTGCCCGTAGTGCGTGGCGATGAGATGGAGATACGTCTCTTTCAGGGATTCGATCACATGCAGACTGGCGCGTTTGGCATCATGGAGCCGGTTGGAGAGGCCTTTGTGGAAGATGTGGATCTGGTTATTGTTCCCGGGGTGGCTTTCGATTTGCATGGGCATCGCCTGGGAAGGGGGCGGGGATACTACGACCGG
>CAZFTY010000340.1:0-3259 GCA_964521835.1 uncultured Microbacter sp. | reverse complement strand
GGTTATAACCACGACAACGGAGCGCTGGTCAAACAGGCTAACCACATTCGGTACCAACGATCGGATCAAGTGGTTATCGGTCTGGAACAACGCCCTGCCAACTACATCCGCCTGACCATCGAAGGCTTTTACAAACGATATACCGACGGACTGCTTTCGGTCTCCGACGGCATACCTCTCTCTTCCAAAGGCAACGACTACACGCTGTTCGGCACAGAGGCTGTTACCTCCACCGCCAAAGGAAGAGCCTACGGAGCAGAAGCTCTGGCGCGCTGGTTCGGATACAAAAATCTGAACCTGATTGTCGCCTATACCTTTGTACGAAGTGAGTTTTTGCAACCGGCAACCGGCAAATATATCCCGTCGTCGTGGGACAACCGGCACCTGTTGACCCTGACAGGCAGCTACAAACTACCCCGCAACTGGGACATTGGCACCAAACTCCGGGTAATCGGCGGAGCACCCTACACGCCCTACGACGCGTCGAAATCGTCGCTGAAAGCCGCCTGGGACGCGCAAAACCGCCCCTACCACGACTATTCCCGGTTCAATACCGAACGCAACGCCACGTTTTGTCAATTGGACATCCGGATCGACAAAACTTACTATTTCAAGGGTTGGATGCTTGGCTTCTATTTCGACATACAGAATGCGACAAACAGTAAAAACAAGCAGGCTCCGGTATTGAACAGTACCGGTGTAACCGATCCGTCAGACAATAGCCGCTACCTGATGAAAACAATCGATATTGAAAACGGATCGGTGGTACCTTCTATCGGCATCATGATGCAATTCTAAAAATCAGCGGCAAAAAATGTAACTTTACCTTCAAATTATACAGCGATGGTTCATCCCGACAGAGTCAAACTACACAAGCCGGAAACGCAATCCGGTGGTACGGTCATCTACCGCATGAGCCGCGATCAACGGGTCGGCGATAACTGGGCGCTGCTTTTTGCGCAACAACTGGCAGAGTCGACCGGTCGGAGTCTGGCGGTGGTGTTTACGTTGATGCCCTCCTATCCGGGAGCCAACCTGCGCCATTTCGACTTTATGTTGCGCGGGCTCGAATCGGTAGAACAAAAGCTGCAACCACTCAATATCCCGTTTCGGCTGCTTCTCAACAACGATGTTTCGGTTGCACTGAAAACATTTATCCGGGAAAATAATGTTACCGCGGTTGTCTCCGACTTCGATCCGCTGCGGCACAAGCAGGAGTGGATCGCCGACATCAATACGGTAGAGGAAGTGGCACACTACGAGGTAGATGCGCACAATATCGTTCCTTGTTGGAAAGCATCACCCAAAGCCGAGTTCGGAGCCTACACCCTGAGACCGAAGATAAAACGCCTTTTGACCGAATTTCTGACCGGTTTTCCGGAACTGAAGCCGCAACAGAATGCACCTCAAATAGCAGGAAACTATCCGTCCGTTCGGGAAGCATACACGTTAGCCACCTTCGATTCTTCGGTTACTGCTATCAAAAGCATTGTCCCGGGCGAAGAGGCAGCCCTGAATGCGCTGCGTCATTTCATCCCGCACAAACTGACGGGCTATGCCATAAACCGTAACAATCCCTGTATCGACGGACAATCGGGGCTGTCGCCTTACCTCCATTTCGGACAACTGTCAGCCCAACGGGTCGCGTGGGAGGTCTCCCGTCTACCCGACTCGCCCGATAAGGATGCCCTGCTCGAAGAGCTGATCGTGCGCCGCGAACTGGCCGATAATTTTTGTTTTTACAATCCACATTACGATTCACCCGAAGGCTTTCCCGAATGGGCGCGAAAAGACATCGACCTGCACCGAAACGACGAACGGGAATATCTCTACACGCGGGAGGAGTTGGAAACGGCAACAACGCACGATCCGCTCTGGAATGCGGCGCAAACGGAGATGGTACGTACCGGAAAAATGCACGGCTACATGCGGATGTACTGGGCAAAGAAGATTCTGGAATGGACACCGTCGATTGAAACGGCTATGGAGTATGCCATTGGGCTCAATGACAAATATTCGCTTGACGGTCGCGATCCGAACGGATATGCCGGTATTGCATGGAGCATCGGCGGGGTGCACGACCGTGCCTGGTTTCCCCGCCCGGTGTTCGGCAAGATACGTTACATGAGCTATTCGGGTTGCAAAAGCAAGTTCGATATCGCAGACTACATACAACACGTCAATCAGATAACACATTGACCTGCATCGTGTAATTCAGTTTCCTTTGCATTCGTTTCAAAATTGGAAAAGAGGAGAACATTTCTTTCAAAACTGATGTATATTTGAAAATGAAAACCGATTAAAATCGTTTCGTGATCTTCCGGGAAGAGACACAAAAGTGACTCAATTACCGTCATTATTTTAACCGTTCGATTCCCTGTTTCGTGACTTTTTCATTTGAATTTGAGCTGTTGCACAGAACCTTTTAAATTGAAAACACCATGATCGCTTCGGAAAAATCACAAAGAATTTCGTCGAAAAGAGCGCTGTTTAAAGTCCGCCGACACAAGATTCATTCGCAATGGAATACCTTCAAACGTACCTATTGGGGAAGAAATATAATCTGTATTGCCTTTTCCATTGTTAGTTGGGTAGTTATGTTGATCACCTTTTCACATCAGGCACATACGTCTGCAGATCTCACTCCGTTATGGAAATCAGTGGCGTATGCTCCGGTGGCCATTCTGTTGGGGTATGTCATTCAACGAATTATTAAAGGTGCAACGGATATAATGCACCATACCAGAAAACGTAATTTCGAAAAAGAGGCGTTAGGATTAGATGGCTAATCCTAACGAACACGATACAGAGGCCCGGGAGTTTTCTTCCGGGCTTTTTGTTTGTCCGACTGTCAATTAAAAAAGAAAATGTAAATTTGTGTCGACAATTACGAAGATGCGCATAGAAGATGGCTTGACTTGTCTTTACGTATTCTTTACTTGTATAAAGTGTCGTACCTACGGTACTTCATTCTATTCCGAAACCCTGTTTTCTATAAACCTATAGTCCCGATGGGACTTCAAAATGCCATAGTTATGGTCGGTTTATAAAAAAGTATCGGCAAACAAACAAGAGCTTATGAAAAAATACCTCCTTTTAATTAGTGTGATTGGAATAGGATTAATGTTGTATTTTGATTTATTCCACAAACCTTGTGAAACTATTACTAAACTTAAAGGAAAAAGCTACCAATATGCCCTAAATCATTATTTTAAATCACAACCAAACAAAGTTTATACAATTAATATCAATACAAGTC
>CAZFTY010000339.1:0-3282 GCA_964521835.1 uncultured Microbacter sp. | reverse complement strand
CGTTGCCAGTGATCCGATACAAATCAAAAGAACAATACCGGAAACAATGTACCACGTTTTACGCATTCCGATAAAGTCGATATTCGGATGCAGCAACCAGTGCTTGGTCAAACGGGTAGTAAACGAAATATCTTCTCTTCCTTCCTTTTGCAGGAAGAGGTCAAAAAAGATATGGGTAAGGAATACCATACAGAAGAAAGAGGTGATAATACCGATAATCAACGTAGTGGCAAAACCTTTAATAGGTCCTGATCCAAATGAGAAGAGGATAATACCTACCAGTAAGTGGGTTGCATTGGAGTCGACAATCGCAGACAAAGCATGTTTGTAACCGTCGGCAATCGCTTTACGCAGATTCTTGCCGCCCTCTTTCTCTTCACGAATACGTTCGTTGATAAGCACGTTGGCATCGACCGCAAACCCAAGCGTCAACACGATACCGGCAATACCGGGCATCGTAAGTACCGCTTTGAAGGATGCAAGAATACCCATAATGAAGAGCACGTTCAGGATCAGTGCGCCATTAGCCACCAAGCCCGGTATCCATCCGTAATAGAAAATCATAAAGATCAAAATCAGGACAAACGCAATGACGAACGAAATAAGACCCGCGTTGATCGATTTTTCACCCAACGACGGTCCTACGTTGTCAGCTTGTACGATATGTGCCGGAGCCGGCATACGGCCCGATTTCAACACGTTTGCCAAGTCCTTTGCCTCTTCAACGGTGAAGTGACCGGAGATCTGGCTACGTCCGCCTGTAATTTCCTGGTTAACTACCGGAGCAGAATAAACAAAGTTATCAAGTACGATAGCGACGCATTTGCCTACATTTTGTTTTGTAAGGATTGCCCATGTGTTAGCTCCTTTGGAGTTCATGGTCATATCTACGATAGCGTTCGAACCGTATTGTCCGTAATCATCTTTTGCATCGGTTACCACGTCACCCTGAAGTGCGGGACCCTGTTTTGTTGTGCTCTTCAAAGCATACAATTCAAAGTACTGTCCCTGTTTATCGATAGCCTTCACACCCCATTTCAAAGAGAGATCGGACGGGAATTTGCTACGAATTTGCGGGTTACGCAGGTAAGATCCGATAGTCGACGTATCGGCAGCGAGTGCCACACCAATACGGGGAGAGGTTCCCTGCGGTTCGATACCCTGCAGAAGAGCGAACAGCGGATTTTTCTTTTTGAATTCGGCCAACTCTTTCTGGTTGCCTTTGCTATCCGACGGTTTGTTCTCTTTTTTCTTGATCAAAGCGGCAAGCGAATCTTCTTTGGATGTACCTGCCGGCTTTTGAGCCTTAGCCTGAGCTGTTGTTTTAGCCGCTTCCTTCGACGGAGCGCCTACAGCAGGAGCCACAGTATCGGTTTTTGCTTTACCGCCGTTTTCCAACAACGCAGCAATTGAAGCGTTTGCATCGGTCAACGCGCCATAGATTTCGGCCACGTTGTATGTTTCCCAGAATTCGAGGTTAGCCGTTCCCTGAAGAAGTTTACGAACACGTTCCGGATCTTTCACACCCGGCAACTCAACAAGAATACGACCCGATTTTTCCAGTTTCTGGATATTGGGCTGAACCACACCGAAACGGTCGATACGGGTACGGAGCACGTTGAACGAGTTGTTGATCGCACTTTCAACATCTTTCCGCAACACGGCCATTACCTGTTCATTGGTAGCGCTCAAAGGAATCTGATCTTTTTTATCGTATGTGCTGAATATGGTAGACAGCTTCACATTCGGATCGAGTTCGAGGTAGGCATTCTTGAACAGTGTCAGGAAATCCGTCTGACTGGAAGCCTGACGTTGGATTGCCATATCGATGGCTTTGTTGAAATTTTGCGGTGGGTTGGGAACCGTCAGCGAACGGAGAATGTCGGCTTGCGACACTTCCAATACTACGTTCATACCACCTTTCAAGTCAAGACCAAGGTTAATTTCCTTATCCATACACTCTTTGTAGGTATATCCGAACCATACCTTGGTAGGTGCAATGGAATCGAGATACCTTTTGTACAGCGCGCTGTCCACTTCGTTTGTCCCCGGTTTCGTCGCAAATGCCACTGCAGCCTTATTATAATGGTTAGTTACAAAGCTGAATGACAAATAGAAGAAACAGACAAGCAAAAGCAACACGGCTAGAACCTGAACAAATCCTTTGTTTTGCATGTTTAACTATTTTAAATACATAAATTGATTGATAGATCTTTCGTTTTATTTTGAGCCTGCAAATATAACGATTTTTTAATAAGCCTGAAATGAGTTAAAAAAGAAATTTCAGCGGTTCGGAAGTTATTTATCGGGTTGATATATCGGCGGGTTTGCCGTGCAACAGATCGGTTCGCCCGATAAAGCAGGGTTTATCCGAATTCTATTCTGAAAGAGAAAAATGTCGTTACAAAGTGAATGAAGGTGAATGCCCGCGCTAAAGATTAACTCCGTTGATTTTCGCCGCGCTGATTTTAGTCCAATTTGTGTGGCAACATCGCAACTATTTGCTATCCGCCAAGAAGGAAAAGCCGTTTGCTTTAACTGACGGAAAATAAACAATCCGTCTCCTACGGAACTTTTCGCGTGATTTATAAATCATTTTCTATAAACCTATCGTCCCGAGAACTTAAAATGCCATAGGCATGACAGGTTTATAGAAAAACACGTTTGCCGGACAGATGTGAGTACCATAGGCACGACACCTTATCCCGGTTTATGCCAACCTGAACAATATAATGCCGAATACAGACACATCACAATTCAATCAAAAAGTCGGAAAAAGGATAACGCATCTCCGCTTTTATCGCTACATTTGTTTTCAATTTTAGTAAAACCTTACCTTATACTTATGTCGAAATTACGTTTTGCGGCCTTGCAGGAATTTTCCGGTCGCACCCCACTACCGGTGGAGATACCAACCAAACTGTCCGATTACTATGGAATCAATGTCTTCGACCGCAAAAAGATGCAGGCATACCTGCCCGATGAAGCTTACAAAGCCGTGCGCGAAGCGATAGAAGACGGCACCCAGATAAACCGCAAAGTGGCCGATCAGATTGCCAACGGCATGTGCCGCTGGGCAAAGGAACGCGGCGCCACACACTATACCCACTGGTTTCAACCGCTGAACGACGCTACCGCCGAAAAACACGAACGGTTGTTCGATTTCGGAGAAAACGGCGAAGTGCTGGAACGCTTTTCGGGCAAGCTGCTGATTCAGCAGGAGCCCGATGCCTCATCGTTCCCCAGCGGAGGCATTCGCAACACCTTTGAAGCACGCGGATA
>CAZFTY010000338.1:0-3284 GCA_964521835.1 uncultured Microbacter sp. | reverse complement strand
ACCGGATAACGTCTGGTTGTATTGTCGTTCGCACCTCTTGTCAGGATTGAGTACTGCTTTGGGATTGCCGTTGCTTTCTCCAAAGCTGATACGAGTTTACCATATTTTGCCACAAAACGTAAGCTCCCGGGCCTATTGACGAAATGGGATCGAGGTACGAAAGAGCCATCCAGATGGTGAGTACCGTGTTTTTCTGTCCCAACCCTTGCCCTCCGGTAACGGTTTTGCCGTACCTGCTTCCTATTTTTCGTCCCGCAATAAATTGTCCGATGCAAATTACAAATGTGCAGGCCGCCATCGCTATTTCAATGGTATAGTTGGAGGCCGATTGCTTCATGACGAACGAAACCGTTTTCCCCACCACAATGGTAAGCGCCAACGCCCACAGATAGAATGACCATCCGTGCAATGCTTCGATTTTTGACTTGACTCTCGGCACCAGTTTTTCGAGCAAAAAAGCCAATACGAGCGGTAGAATTAATAGAGGGAACACCTCTTTCAGAATGTAGAGAAACGACTGGAAGAAGGTCATGTCGGTGTGTTCGCCGATAAATGAGAAGATGATCGGCGCAAAAACGGCGACACAAAGGTTACTCAGAATGCTGTAGGCCGTCAGGCTGGCGATGCTTCCTCCAAGCATACCTGTAATTACGGCGGCCGATGTGGCAGTGGGTGCAAGCAGACAAATCATAGCCCCCTGTGCAACCAAAGGATTGATACCTGCTAATGCCAGATAAACGGCAATGCTTCCGCATAGTTGAATGGATAGCAGGTAGAAATGAAATTTTTCGAAGCGGATCTCTTTTATCGATATTTTGCAATAGGTGATGAATAGCATTGCAAAAATAAGGTAGGGCGTGATGACGGAAAGTTGCGTGAAGAACTTGTAAAAGAGTATGCCGAGGCACATAGCGATCGGCAACATATATGATTTTAAGAACCGGATCATGGGCGTTGGTTAGGAGAATCAAAACTGATTGCAAAGCTACAAAAAGAGCGTGGGACGAAAAAACAGCCGTCTTGCATAACAAAACGGCTGTCGGTAATAGTATTAAAACCTGCTTATTTAACAGGAATGTATCGGACGAAAGCTTCGATAGCTTCGTAGGCTGCCAATCCGAGCTGATTGTAGAAGGCTGCCGTTGCTATATTCCGTTCTTCGGAACGTTGCCAGAAGAGTCGCTCGTCGTTGCCCAGGAAGGGCGCGCTTTCCATTTGCGACTGGTGTTTGAGAATGGCATTTCGTTTTGAACGGAGCTCTTCGGGACTTAACGGTACGGCCATTTCAATATGGTCTATTTCCCATTCCATCCAGGCGCCACGGTACATCCAGATGCGGCAGTCGTTGAGCCAGGCTTCCTCTTTCAGGTCGTCAATGGCGGCAAGTACCGCGTCGAGACAAACTTTGTGGGTTCCATGCGGATCGGCAAGGTCGCCGGCCACATAAATCTGGTGAGGCTTCAACTCCTGTAAAAGCGCCTTGACGATTTCGATGTCGGCCTGCGAAATCGGATTCTTTTTGATGGTTCCGGTTTCGTAAAAAGGCAGATTGAGAAAGTGAACGTTTTTAGACGAAACGCCTTCAAAACGGCAGGCAGCTTTTGCTTCTCCCCGTCGGATCAATCCTTTCATCGCTAAAATTTCGGAAAGCGGTACATCTCCTTCTTCTCTGACCAAGAAACGGGATTGTGCTTCGTAACGCGCTTTCAGCTCTTTGTTGTCGGGCTCGAACATTTCGATGTATCCTTTCACAAAAGAGAGGAAACGGATAATCTCTTCGTCGTTTACTGCGATATTGCCCGATGTTTCGTATGCCACATGCACTTCGTGATGTTGATCCACAAGGCGTTTCAACGTTCCTCCCATCGAAATGACATCATCGTCGGGATGCGGACTGAAAACCAGTACTTTTTTAGGATACGGTTTGGCGCGTTCCGGGCGGTAGGTGTCATCAGCATCGGGTTTGCCGCCGGGCCATCCGGTAATGGTGTGTTGTAAGTCGTTGAAAATTTTTATATTACAGTTGTATGCCGAACCGAATATCGTCAGGAGCTCGCTCAGATTATGTTCGGTATAGTCTTTGTCGGTAAGCTTTAGAATCGGTTTGTTTACCTGTTGGCATAACCAAACGATAGCACGGCGAATGAGCTTGTCGTCCCAGTCGCACGAGGTGACTAACCACGGCTTGCTGATTCGGGTCAGTTCGCCGGCAGCATGTATGTCGATTACAAAAGCGGCGTTATTGTGCAGTTGCAGAAACGATGCCGGAAACGCTACGGAAGCAGGTTCTTCGACGGCAGTGCGTACCACCGACGATTTATCTTCGCCCCATGAGAGCAATACAATGCGTTTTGCTTTTATTATCGTGCTAATTCCTAACGTGATAGAACTTACAGGTGGTTCTGAAAATCCCAAATGGCGAGCCGCTTCTTTGCGCGATTCGCTGTTGAGCATAATCAGTCGGGTGGTGGAATTCAGTTGCGAACCCGGTTCGTTGAACCCGATGTTGCCACCCCGTCCGATGCCTAAAAGTTGGAAATCGATACCGCCCAAAGCGTTTATTCTCTCTTCAAACGCTTTGCAATGGGCCATCACATCTTTTCGGTCGATTGTCGCATCCGGCGAAATGATGTTGGCCGGATCGATGTCGATGTGATCGAGCAGCATCTCTTTGATGCGGGACAAAAAACTTTTATCCATCGCTTTCGACAACGGATAATACTCGTAGAGATTGACTACCGCTACTTTTTTAAAACTCAAACCTTCTTCCTTATGCAGGCGTACCAGTTCTGAATACAATTCGATGCCGGCTCTTCCGCCGGTGAGGCCTAAAACGAACAATTCTCCCTTGCTGTTCTTCTCTTTCATCAACCCCACAATTTCCGCAGCCACTTTTTTAGAGCCACGCAAAGCATCGTCATAAATTTCCACCGGCACCTTTTCAAAACGGGTCAAAGCGGCCAACTCGAAAGCATCGGTCGGACGATAGAGCCGTTCGGGAATCCTGTTCAGTGTAATTTGTGAACTTAGATTTGTTCTCATAGCTAATGTTTGTAAAAATATTTAATGGTAAAAATACCCGAATGTATAAACCCTCCGGTTTATAACAAAAGTCCCAAGTTTCGATTGGAAACCCGGGACTTGTTGTGTCAGATTACGCCTTGCGCCATCATCGCTCGTGCAACTTTCATAAAGCCGGCAATGTTTGCCCCCTTCATGTAGTTGATATAACCATCGGACTGTCGCCCGTATTGCACACATTGAGCGTGAATGCTTCCCATTAT
>CAZFTY010000337.1:0-3286 GCA_964521835.1 uncultured Microbacter sp. | reverse complement strand
CAGGAGACTAATCCGACAAACAGTGCTTTTATCGACGCGGAAACGTTGCGTGGACAATTGGAGAAGGGCATCGAACTGTACCTGATGACAGAAAATCAGGTTCCTGTGGGGTGCATTGCCATTGAAGAGTCGAAAACCGAAGCCGAAACGTTTTATATTGAAAAGGTCTCGGTGGTACCCGATTACCGGAACCGTGGTTTGGGAGTGAAATTGATGAATTTTGCCACATCTTTGATCGCGAAGCGGGGAGGGAAGCATATCGGCGTTGCGTTGATTAATGAGCATGAAAAACTGAAAGCGTGGTACCAACAGCAAGGCTTCAGGGAGATGCTTGTAAAAGAATACGCGCATTTGCCTTTCAACGTGTGCTTTATGAGTAAGAAAGTATGAAGCTGTAGATTAATCAGCCTATTTTTTACCCCTAAATCCCCTAAAGGGGACTTAAATCTGTTATTAGAAAAATTGTACTGTATTTGCCTCTCAAAGTCCCCTTTAGGGGATTTAGGGGTAGTAAAACATATTTAATTTCTGGTATAAATCGATAAACGATCAGTAATTTGATGGAAATTCAATCAATCTTTCAGGTAGATGCTTTTACGGAAGAACCGTTTACGGGAAATCCGGCGGGCGTAGTGGTGGTATCGGGTGATATTACCACTGAACGGATGCAGCAGCTTGCCATGGAGATGAACCTCTCCGAGACGGCGTTTATCTTTCCACAACACGGTAATCTGTTTAATATTCACTATTTCACTCCGGCCAAAGAGGTTGATCTTTGCGGACATGCCACGCTTGCCAGTACGCATATTTTGTATGAAACGGGTAGGGTGGATCCCGGCAGCCAGATAGAATTTAAAGCAAAAGGAGCAGATCTTACCGTATCGAAATCGGGTAGCTGGCTGGGAATGAACTTTCCCCGCTATCCGTTAACGAAGCGGGCTGCGCATCCCGATTTTAAGTCTCTGGTTGGTTTTGACCCGGTTGAATTGTACGATAGCAGTTATAACTGGGTAGTGGCTGTGGCAAATAGCGAAAGTGAGGTGCGAAATGCCGAGCCTGCTTTCAACGCGTTAACCGCGGCTGGTTTGGGTCATCTGATGATTACGGCACCGGCTTCTACACCGGGATATGATTTTGTACTGCGTTGTTTTGCTCCCTGGGCGGGTATCGATGAAGATCCGGTGACAGGATCGGCGCATTGTGCATTGACACCGTTTTGGGCAGAGAAACTGAGCAAGACCCGGCTAACCTCTTTGCAGGTTTCTAAACGCACGGGAACGCTTAAAACGGAACTATCGGGAGATCGCGTGATAATCAAAGGTCAGGCGGTAACGGTGTTCAAAATCGAATTAACAATTAACAATTAATAATGAGGAAGGTTGAGGTTGTCTTTTCTCTTTGCTCTATTTGAATGATTGACTATAATTTACCCAACGATATCGGTCTGGTTCTCGAAGGTGGTGGATTCAGAGGAATGTATACCGCAGGAGTATTGGACTCGTTTCTTCAGCAGGAACTCTATTTTAAGTATCTGATTGGAGTCTCTGCCGGAGCCGATTACGGTGCGTCGTATGTGTCGCGGCAGTTCGGACGCAACCTTGCGGTCAACGAGTATGTTTCCGATCCCAACTATTGCAGCTGGTTTCATCTGCTGTCGAAAGGAGAGTATTTTAACGATGATTTTGTCTATCGTTATTTGCCGGAGCATTTGGTTCCGTTTGATTTTGAGGCTTTTTCGTCGGGTAATGTTACGATGAAGGTTGGCCTGACCGATTGCAATACCGGCAAGGCCGCATTCAAAGTGTTGGATGCTACGGATAAAAAGCGTTTTGCGACGTTGCTTTCGGCCACCTCTTCGCTTCCTGTTATTGCCAGGCCCAAGCAAATCGACAATGAACTCTACCTGGACGGTGGTATTTCCGATTCGATTCCCGTGCAGCAGGCTTTCAACGATGGATACAAACGGTTGGTGGTGATTCTTACCCGTGATGCAGCTTATCGTAAGGATCAGGTAAAATTCCTTCCGTTCTGGAGGCACCATTATCGTCACTATCCGCGTTTGGCCGAAGCCATTATCAACCGTGCAGCTCAATATAACCAAACTCTGGACATGATTGCAAAGCTGGAGAAAGAAGGTAGTATCTACGTAATCCGGCCCAATGAAACGCTTCCTGTTTCGAGGATGGAAAATAAGCCGAAACGTCTTGAAAAAGTCTATTATATGGGTCTGGAACAGATGAATAATGAAATAGACCGTCTGAAAGAGTGGATTGGGATTTAATCTGAGAAAAATATAATCTATTCGCCACTTCTTGCGTGGCATAATTACAGAAAATGAGAATGCATAAAAATCTGAAACAAGCAGCGATATTGCCCCTCTTTTTGCTGGGCATATCATCTTTGAGTAATGCGCAAGCTATCGATCCGATGGTGTCGCATATTGATCCGACTGAAACACCGGGTCATGATTTTTTCCTGTATGCCAATGGAAAATGGTTCAAACAGAATCCGATTCCGGCCAGTGAAACATCGAATGGTATTTTCCAGATAATTCAGGATACCATCAACGCCCAGATACACGATGTATGCGTGTCGTCGGCAAAGCTGAAGAATAGCGTGAAAGGAAGTGCCCGCCAGAAAATCGGAGACCTGTTTTTAACCGGAATGGACTCCGTATCGTTGAATCGCATGGGAATTACTCCGCTGAAAGCCGATTTGGCACGGATTAATCAGATTGCCAATGTTAACCAGTTGATGACTACCGCAGCTTATCTGAGAACGATCGGAGCCGGTTCAATGTACGGTCTTGGCGTGGGACAGGACGATAAGATAAGCAGTAAACATGCCGTGTTTATCAACCAGGGCGGATTGAGCCTTCCCGATCGCGAATACTATTTTGCCACCGATGCCCGCGCCGCCAAAGTGCGTGATGCATTTCTGACTTATGCCCGTAAAATGTTCGGTTTGATGGGCTATAGCGAAGCTCAGGCAAAAGCAGCTGCTGATGAGGTGATGAAACTGGAAACGGCTCTCGCCAAGGTTTCGCGTAAACGCGAGGATACCCGCGACCCGTTGTTGAATTACAATAAAATGACCTTTGCCAAACTGGAATCCGAAAATCCTTCACTGGAGTTGAAGCAGTCATTGGCGATTGTGGGTCTGCCCAAAGTAGACTCGATTATTGTTGGGCAACCCGAATTTGTGACGGCTCTCAACGGTTACATCAAAACCATGCCGCAATCGGCCTGGAAATCGTATCTGAAGTTGTGCCTGATGAGTGCTTATG
>CAZFTY010000336.1:0-3286 GCA_964521835.1 uncultured Microbacter sp. | reverse complement strand
ATTTGCTAAAAGATTACAAAGTGCACATCTTTACCGGTCATACCCATTTTTATGAAAACGAAGAGGCAGCTCCGTCAGTCTACGAACACAATATCGGCGCGGCTTGCGGAGCCTGGTGGGCCGGCGAAGTGAACCGGTGTGGTGCTCCTAATGGTTATCTGGTGGTAGATGTGAATGGTGACAGTGTACAATGGCATTACAAAGCTACCGGCCACGATTTGTCGTATCAGTTTCGGGTCTATAAACCCGGAGAGTTTCAGATGCAGCCCGACTATCTGGTGGCAAATGTGTGGGATTGGGATGTGGCATGGAAGGTACAATATTATGAAAACGGAGTGCTTCAAGGCTCAATGGAGCAGTTTGCCGACGAAGACCAGGCCTTTATCGATATGAAAAAAGGCAAGGCCGAAGGGTATAAAACAGCTCATTTATTCCGCGTCAAGCCGACCAAAGGGGTCAAACATGCCAGAATCGAAGTTGTGAATCGCTTCGGAGAAATCTATAGTCAGGATGTAAAGCTTTAATATTGAATAATTTTATAAAGAGCCATCTGTTGTTTGTAACACAGATGGCTTTTTTGTTTGCGGAAATCATTCTTTTTTATGCAGCGCTTTTGTATTCTGTGTCATCTTATAATTGTTGTAGATTGACATATTTTAAAATAAAAGATAGATGATATTTTATTTTTAGCGAAGAACTGTTTATATTTAGCCCGTAAATTCAAGTGCTGTTATGAAACGAACAGGTTGCTGCACAACATCCAAGGAATTCCGATAGCTATCGGGAAATAATTTACAGTAACATCAACTTTTATACGTCTTTAGAAAGAAAATTATTATCGTATGACAAAAAAAAGCAAGATTTTTTTTGTCGTGTTATTGGGAGCTTGTACTCAATATCAGTATATTACTCTCGATAGTAATGTGTATCGCCAAGACGAACAAACCTTCATTTGGGAAAACGACACGGTACGAATCCGTTATATTTTCTCCGGCAACAACTGTCCGTTGACGGTGCAGGTCTATAACAAGATGACGCAACCTCTCTATGTCGACTGGAAAAAATCGGCTATCGTTTATGGCGATGGTTCGCGGCTCAGCCTATGGAACGATCAGGTGAATATCAGCTCAACCACCGTAGGAAGTAGCGTGCGCGTTGGGCATATTACGATGGGGGGTGCACAGACATCGGGCATGATAGATAAAAGAGAGCAGATTAGCTTTATTCCTCCCAACTCGTACGTATCGGTACGTCCGTTGGCCATTATGAGTAATTTTATCCGGGAGTTGCCTGCAGATCTGAAGAAACGGGTGCCATTTGGCGATGTGAATGATACGAAGGTAGACAAATATAGCTTTACTCCGGATAATACGCCATTCACTTTTAGATGCTTTCTGACGCTTGCGGCGAACGATAATTTTAGCAATTCAATCTATATCGACCAGCCTTTCTGGGTATCCGGTATTATGCAAACATCAGTGGGTCCATCTTGGGTTTTACCCGCTGATAATATGTTTTATGTTAGCAGAACCACCACGATGGGGCATATTATGGGAGGGGTAGGTACGGTTGCTATCGTGGCCGGAGCTGTTTATCTGGAAGCAGAGTCTGAATCTTATTCTGCATCCGGGCCTCCGCCTCCACATCGTAGACGATAAGAACTTCCGTCCATATTATAAAAAAGAATCGCCCTTTGCCGTAGTGGCAAGGACGACTCTTTTCACAATCACTCACTTTTTAACCGTCCGCTATTTCTCAATAGATGACGGTTTTTTATTCAGAAGAGTATTTCAGAATTGGCAAATATAGAACATGGAAGTTGTCATTGTATGGGATATTCGTCGAAAGCGTAAAGTACCGTAGACAAGTATCGTTCGCCGGTATCGGGCAACAGTGCAACGATAGTTTTCCCTTCGTTTTCAGGACGCTTTGCAAGTTCTAATGCGGCATAAGCAGCAGCTCCCGATGAAATGCCGACTAATAAACCTTCAGTCTGTGCTAGTTCTCGGCTTGTTTTAATCGCATCGTTGTCGGCAATCGGAAGAACTTCATCCACTACAGCCGGATTATAGGTCTTGGGTTGGAAACCGGCACCGATTCCCTGAATTTTATGCGGCCCGGGAACACCTCCAGATAATACAGGTGACGATTTCGGTTCTACAGCAACAATCTTTACCGAAGGGTTGAACTCTTTCAGCGCTTCACCAACGCCGCTAACAGTTCCTCCGGTACCAACACCCGCAACGAAAATATCGACTTTGCCATCTGTGTCGCGCCATATTTCGGGCCCGGTAGTACTCTTGTGTATAGCAGGGTTGGCTGGGTTTTCAAACTGTTGCAAAATAATCGATCCGGGAGTTTTCTCTTTCACCTCTTCTGCAATACGGATTGCCCCTTTCATTCCTTCAGTACCCGGAGTCAGTACAATTTCGGCGCCCAATGCTTTCAGCAGGTTACGGCGTTCGATGCTCATGGTTTCGGGCATGGTCAGAATCAGTTTGTATCCTTTCACAGCCGATACGAAAGCCAATCCGATACCGGTATTTCCACTGGTCGGTTCAATGATGGTTGCTCCCGGTTTCAGGGTGCCTTTCGCTTCTGCATCTTCAATCATTGATTTTGCAATACGTTCTTTTACACACCCAAGCGGGTTGAAATATTCAAGTTTGAAAATAACGTTGGCTTTGAGGCCATGGTTTTTAGCGAAATTAGCCGGAGCCAATAACGGCGTATTCCCGACTAAGTCTGTCAGTTGTGTTACAATTTTTGCCATGATAATAATATTTTTGTGTGTATATCGTAGAGACGCACGGCCGTGCGTCTCTACGATGTTGTAAATTAAATTTTATCCAATGCCTGGGCCAGATCGCCCTTGATGTCTTCGATGTGTTCGATACCTACCGAAATACGCAACAAGCCCGGTTCCACACCCGATGCCTTTTGTTCTTCGGGAGAGAGCTGTTCATGAGTGGTCGCTGCCGGATGGATAATCAACGATTTTGCATCGCCTACATTGGCTAAGTGGCTCAATAATTTTACGTTGTCAATCAGTTTGTCGGCATTGGCAGGGTCTCCTTTCACTTTGAAGGTGAGAACGCCTCCGAAACCATTTTTGAAATACTTCGTGGCCAACTGGTGATATTTGTTGCTTTTCAGTCCCGGGTAGTTTACGTACTCTACCTTCGGATGCTGCTCGAGCCATTCGGCCAGGGTAAGCGCGTTGCTCACGTGACGCTCTACCCGCAAAGATAGCGTTTCTAAACCCTGCAGCAAAAGAAACGAGTTG
>CAZFTY010000335.1:0-3286 GCA_964521835.1 uncultured Microbacter sp. | reverse complement strand
GGAAGCAGGAGAAGACCCGCGTTATATTGTGCGTCGTTTGATTCGTTTTGCCAGCGAAGATGTGGGTTTGGCAGATCCGAATGCCTTGGTTCAGGCAATTGCAGTAAAGGAAGCTGTTCTTTTTATAGGAATGCCTGAAGCAAGTACTGCTTTGGCTCAATTGGTGTTGGCCGGAAATCACTTTCAATACGTTGATCCGTTTATCGGTACGGGCAAAGGAAAAGGTGGATTGGGCAACGTAACCATCGGGCCTTCCTGTCCGTTCGGAATGATAAAGCCGGGGCCGGACAACAATAAAGCATCCAATAGCGGCTATTTAGCCGATACCTTGCAACCGATTTACGGCTTCAGTCAAACGCATGTGAGCGGTACCGGCGGGGGACCGAAATACGGCAATATTTCCGTGATGCCTTTCTCGGGCGATTTGGAATCCATTTCTCAAACATCACTACGTACACGCGAGATCGCTAAAGTCGGTTATTACAGCGTTGATCTTAAGAGGTGGAATATCCGGACGGAGATTACCGTTTCGCCCAAAGTGGCTTTTTACCGCTTTGTGTACGGCAATAAAACGAAGTGCCTGAAAATAGATGCAGGGGATTTTCTGGGCGAGAAACCGATTCCCGATTATCGGGAAGCCCAGCAATTTGTCGGTTCGGAGGTGCGGGTAGAGTCGGATTGTGCCGTTAGTGGCTATTCCCGCATTCGTGGTGGATGGAACAACGGCGATGCCTATACTGTCTATTTTTATGCCGTGACTGATCGTCCGTTTACCCGTTTTAGTACCTGGAAAGGGAATAAGCTGAGTAACGGAGCAAAAGTACAAGTCGATACCGGGGAAAAAACCGGTGCTTTGCTCTGTTTCGACGACGCATCCGGTGATACTGTGCGGTTGAAAATTGCCATTTCATTTATCAGTACGCAAAAGGCGAAGCAAAATCTCGAACAGGAGGTGCCTCACTGGAGCTTTGAGCAACTGCGTACCGAAACGGAAAATCGTTGGGAAAACCTTCTGAAACGGATCGAAATTTCGGATGATGCCACTTCGGATCAGAAGAAAATGTTCTACACGGCCTTGTACCACACTATGCTGATGCCGGTCGACCGTACGGGCGAAAACCCGAAGTGGACATCCGATCAACCCTATTACGATGATTTTTATGCTATTTGGGATACCTATCGTTCGTCGCATCCGCTCATTACGCTGATCGCCGAATCGCGACAGGTGGATATTGTGAAGGCATTGCTCGATATTTACAAACACGATGGCTATCTGCCGGATGCCCGCAGCGGGAATTGCAACGGCCGCACACAGGGAGGTTCCAATGCCGAGGTATTGATTGCCGATGCGTATGTGAAAGGGTTGAAAGGAATCGATTATGGTCTTGGCTTGCAGGCTATGCTGAAAGACGCTACGGTGCCTCCGGGGGGTAACGAAGAGAAAGAGGGCAGGGGTGGCCTTACCGATTACAACACGCTGGGCTATGTCTCCGACCGTTTTGTTCGCGCCGGTAACCGCACGTTGGAATATGCTTACGACGATTATTGCATTGCCGAGGTGGCGAAAGGTCTCAATCGTATGAGCGAATACCGTCGTTTTCTGAAACAGTCGGACAACTGGCAGAACCTGTGGTGCGACATCGAGGATCACGGTGCGAGGGGATTTATTATGCCCAAAGATGCTTCGGGGCGTTGGATCGACAGCATTCCCTGCGACATTGTGAACGGACAACGGGAGTTCCTTTTGTACACTCCCACGGCGCAGGACTGGCCCAATTGTCTCTGTTGGTGGTGCGGGTTTTTCTACGAAGCTGGTTCCTGGGAATATTCGCTGTCTGTTCCGCATAACGTAAAGAAAATCATTGAGAAGAGTGGCGGCGAAGAATTGTTTCAAAAACGCCTGAATATACTATTCGACAATGGATATTACAACGTGGGAAATGAACCGTCGTTCCTTACCTCCTGCCTTTATCACTGGATCGGCCGACCCGATTTGAGCAGCGAACGTACCCGCAAAATTATTACCGACAATTACGATGCTTCATCGTGTGGCATCCCCGGCAACGACGATTCGGGCGCTATGTCGTCGTGGCTTGCTTTTCATATGATGGGGTTATATCCCAATGCGGGGCAGTCCTACTATTTACTGACCTCTCCCTTTTTTCGTCAAACGAAAATTCACATGGAGAACGGAAAATCGTTTGTGATTACAGCAAAGAATCTTTCGGACAAAAACCGGTTTATCAAATCGGCAACGTTGAACGGAGTGAAATTTGATAAGGCCTGGATCGAACATGCCGATGTTGCTGGAGGGGGAGAACTGTTACTCGAAATGGGCGATAAACCTTCGCAATGGGGCAGAACGCAATTGCCCCCGTCGGGATCGTTTTAATGATCGATCAGTCCAATTGAATAATTAAAAGTACCTTTGTTTCTGTTTTAAATTTTATCCGATATGTTTCTTCGAAAATATTTTTTTGTTGCTTTCTTGCAATTGCTGGTGATTGGGCAACTTTCCGCTCAAAATGCATCCAAGGAAATAAAGCAATTGGAGCGTCCCAAACTGGTTGTTGGTATTGTGGTAGATCAGATGCGATGGGATTTTCTTTACCGCTATTATAACAAGTACGGACAGGGTGGTTTCAAACGATTGCTCAACGAAGGCTTTTCGTGTGAGAATACCATGCTCAACTACATACCTTCCATTACAGGTGTTGGACATGCCTCTATCTTTACAGGTTCGGTGCCCTCCATTCACGGAATTGCC
The DNA here is from genome assembly GCA_964521835.1 of uncultured Microbacter sp. Classification (GTDB taxonomy): domain Bacteria; phylum Bacteroidota; class Bacteroidia; order Bacteroidales; family Paludibacteraceae; genus Microbacter. The sequence goes on along the minus strand of CAZFTY010000335.1, from coordinate 519 downwards.
GGTAATTCCTGGATCGATCCGGTATCGGGCAAATCGGTCTATTGCACGGATGATTCTACCGTGGATGCTGTCGGGGTTGCCTCTTCGCCCAAAGGCAAAATGTCACCGCGAAATCTGCTGGCTACCACCATCACCGACGAACTGCGCATGGCCACCAATTTTCAGTCGAAGGTAGTTGGCGTGTCACTCAAAGACAGAGCTGCGATTCTTCCTGCCGGACATAATCCTACGGCCGCTTTCTGGTTCGATGAGGCGAGCGAACGGTTTATAACCAGTACATACTATCTGCCGCAACTGCCCGAATGGGTCAACGCGTTTAACGCGACAAATCCGGTGGAGAAACTGATTGAGAACGGCTGGAATACGTTGTTGCCCATTGCACAGTACACCGAAAGTACGCCCGACGATTCTCCCTGGGAGGGTTTGTTGGCAGGAGCCGCGAAACCGCTCTTTCCATACGATCTGAAAAAAGCGTTCGCGTTGGATCACACCTCGTTTGAACAATCACCATTCGGAAAT
>CAZFTY010000334.1:0-3291 GCA_964521835.1 uncultured Microbacter sp. | reverse complement strand
CCGAAGAGCACGGAGTCGTTTTTCGGAATATTCACGCCAACGAAACCCGATTCGAACTTGTGCGAGTCGTTGTGTAACATCTTCGGACGTTCGGCGTGGTCGGGGTGGAGCAGATTGAGCTCAACCATCAACTGACAGCCGTTGCAGATACCCAGACTCAACGTGTCGGGACGTGCGTAGAAGTTGTCGAGAGCCGCTTTCGCTTTTTTGTTGAACAACAAACCACCGGCCCATCCTTTGGCCGAACCCAGCACGTCGGAGTTGGAGAAGCCACCACAGAAGACGATGAAGTTTACATCTTCCAGCGTTTCGCGTCCTGTCGCCAGGTCGGTTGCATGAACATCTTTTACATCGAAACCGGCAAGGTAAAGAGCGTAAGCCATTTCGCGTTCGCCGTTGGTGCCTTTTTCGCGAATAATAGCCGCTTTGATGCCCGAAGGCTGGCGATCAGGCGAGATACCGTACTGGTTCATTTTACCACTGAAACCGTTGTTGAAACGGAACTGGAGCGGTTGATCCTTGTAATTATGGAAACGGGCTTCGGCACATGCTTCTCCGCTCTGTTTGCGGTCGAGCAGGTACGACGGTTTGTACCAGAGGTAACGCAGGCGATCGATATCGAAACGGAAGCTGAAGTTGTTGTAGTCGACCGAAACGTATCTCTCTTCTGTCGGTTTGGCAATTGCTGCATAATAGATGCTGCTTTCGTTCAATATGGCTTCTACCGCTTTCGTATCTTTTACCTGAATCAATACGGCGGGGTTTTCGGCAAACAAAAGGTCTACTTCACCTATAATTTTCTCCGAAACATTATCGAGGTTGACCTTCAAACCACCTTTGGTGTTGGCAAAGCACATTTCGAGCAGCGCCGTGATAAGTCCGCCGGCAGAGATGTCGTGTCCGGCCAGTACCAACCCCTGATTGATTAAAGCCTGTACCGCGGTAAACGCACGGCTGAAATATGCAGCGCTGCTGACGTTGGGAGTCGCATCGCCCAGCAAGTTCATTGTTTGTGCCAGAGCCGATCCTCCAAGTTGCAGTTCGGTGTTCGAGAAATCGATCAGGTAAAGAGTCGTGTCGGAGTCGTTGATTAAAACGGGAGAAATGGTTTTACGAATATCGCTCACTTCGCCGGCAGCCGAAATAATAACCGTACCCGGCGAAAGAACTTTTTCATTACCATATTTTTGTGTCATCGAAAGGCTGTCTTTACCGGTAGGAATGTTGATGCCTAACTCGCAGGCAAAACGGCTACAAGCCTCTACCGCGCGATACAAACGTGAATCTTCGCCCGGGTTTTTGCAGGGCCACATCCAGTTAGCGCTCAACGATACACTTTTCAGTCCGTCGGTAAGCGGAGCCCATACCAAATTGGTGAGCGCTTCGGCAATGGCAAGCACCGAACCGGCTTCAGGATCGATCAACGCGGCAGCCGAAGCATGTCCGATGGAGGTGGCGATACCGGCTTTTCCGCGATAGTCGAGAGCCACAACAGCCACATCGTTTAGCGGTAACTGAATTTCACCGGCTGTTTGTTGTTTGGCAATTTTGCCTGTTACCGAACGGTCTACCTTGTTGGTGAGCCAGTCTTTGCAGGCAACACTTTCGAGTTGCAATACATTTTCGATGTATGTGTAAATCTGGGTAGCATCGGGAGCTACCAGCGCATATTTATCGTCGTTGGTGGTGTCGGTAATGATGGTGCGCGGCGGTTTGCCGATCATGTAGTCGAGACGCAGGTCGATAGGGCGTTCGCCATCTTTCTGCTCGAACACAAACTGCATGTCGCCGGTAGTTTCACCAACCACATAAAGCGGAGCGCGTTCGCGTTCGGCAATCTTGCGGATGTGATCGATCTCTTTTTCTTCGACCAGCAAGCCCATGCGTTCCTGGCTTTCGTTACCGATAATCTCTTTGGCCGAAAGGGTGGGATCGCCCACCGGTAGTTGGCTCATGTCAATTTTACCACCGGTAGCTTCTACCAGCTCGGAGAGACAGTTGAGGTGTCCGCCGGCACCGTGGTCGTGAATAGAGACAATCGGTGTTTCGTCGGCTTCGGCCAACGCGCGTATCACGTTGGCAACCCGTTTTTGCATTTCGGGGTTGGCACGTTGAACGGCGTTCAATTCGATGGAGTTGTCATATTGACCTGTATCGACAGAGGATACGGCGCCACCGCCCATACCGATGCGGTAGTTGTCACCACCCATTACGATCACCTTCTGACCCGGTTCCGGATCACCTTTCAAACAGTCTTTCTTTTTGGCGTAACCAACGCCACCAGCCTGCATGATTACTTTGTCGTAACCGTATTCTTTGCCGTTTTCGGTGTGCTCGAAAGTGAGCAAAGATCCGCAGATAAGCGGTTGTCCGAACTTGTTTCCGAAGTCGCTGGCACCGTTCGAGGCCTTGATTAGAATTTGTTCCGGGGTCTGGTATAGCCATTTGCGGGCCGGAATGTTCTGCTCCCAGGTGCGTGATGCGTCGTTGCGGGCATACGATGTCATGTAGACTGCCGTACCAGCAATCGGTAAGCTTGCTTTGCCACCGCCCAGACGGTCGCGGATTTCGCCTCCTGTACCGGTTGCCGCCCCGTTGAAAGGTTCTACGGTGGTGGGGAAGTTATGTGTTTCGGCCTTCAGCGAAATAACCGATTCGAAAGGTTTGGTTTCGAAAAATCCCGGTTTCTCGCTTTCATTCGGGGCAAATTGTTCGACTACAGGGCCTTCGTTGAAAGCGACGTTGTCTTTGTAAGCCGAGACTAATTTATTCGGATTGACCTTGGAGGTCTTTTTAATCAGTTGGAAAAGGGTCGACGGCTTTTCTTCTCCGTCGATAATATATTGCCCGTTGAAAATTTTGTGACGGCAGTGTTCCGAGTTTACCTGAGAGAAACCGAAAACTTCGCTGTCGGTCAGTTGACGGCCTATCTTTTCGCTCACGCCTTTGAGGTAGGCAATTTCGTCATCATTCAGAGCCAGCCCTTCGCTTTTGTTGTACGATGCAATATCGTCGATATAACGAATGGGGTCGGGCGTTTTGCTGATGGTGAAAATGTCCTGCGTCAGGCGGGCGTATACCCGTTGCAACATCGGATCGTGATCGGCATTAACCTCGGCAGGGAAGAACTCTTCTATACGCAAAATGCCGCCAATTCCCATGTTCTGGGTGATTTCGACGGCATTTGTACTCCATGGCGTTATCATTTCGCGGCGCGGACCGATGAATGTGCCAACTATTTCTTCGTCTTTGACGACGGTGGCATTCTCGAATAACCACGTTAATTTTTGA
>CAZFTY010000333.1:0-3301 GCA_964521835.1 uncultured Microbacter sp. | reverse complement strand
AGGGAGTGATGGAAGCAAATTCCCTGCGCAGAAACTGTCCGGTAAAAACACCCAGCATGGCCGTTCCGATAGCCGGGATGGTCGACAGAATTCCTTCGGGATCGTACACCACCCGGTGCAATTTTCCGGGTAAAAAGAGACGGTCGACATACCCCTCCAGATTTCCTTCTTTCGTTAAATCTCCGGCACCATAACCCGGCACCGGCACTGTTATCATTAAAATCCAATAACCTATCAGCAATGTAAGAAAAATAACAATCTGCGTTCGCAATCCGCAGTTCAGAAAAATAATAGCGGCAAAGATACAAGACAAAGCGATACGCCCGAGCACGCTAGCAAAACGGGTTTGTTCGTAACCATTGAATTGAAGGGCTTTATTTACCACCATACCGCACACAATCAAAATCAGTGTTCGTTTAATCAAATCGCGGTATGCATGTCGTTTGGCAATGCGGAGAGCCTCGCTTTCTTTTCCTTCCAGCTTTTTGCCGTACGAGTAAGGCATCGATACCCCGGCAATCAGAATAAACAACGGAAAGATCATATCGTAAAAGGTAAATCCGTTCCATGGCGTATGATGCAACTCGTCCGACATCCAGTTCCATACCGGAGCATTGGTTGCCTTTGAGAGCGCATGAATTATAATCTCGCCACTGATAATCCACATCATATCAAATCCACGCAATGCGTCAAGCGACAAGAGACGTGCGGATTGTACCCCTTTTTCCTGCTTCATAATAAAATCAATATATAAGTACCTAATAGCCTAAAACAGTAATATCCTCACAAATAGTTAATAAACAAAAGGCTGCCGACCGCAACAACACAATTCATCATCACATAGCCGGCAGCCTAATTATCAGGTCAGATCAATCAATAACCCGGGTTTTGTGTCAATTTCGGATTTTTGATCATTACACCGGTAGGAATCGGGAAAATGCGGCGGTAAACGCTCGCGTCTTTCTTGAATCCCCATTTGCCTTCATACTTGCCAAAACGAATCATATCGTTACGACGCCATGTTTCGTATGCAAATTCACGGGCTCTTTCTTTGTACAAATCGTCAAGCGTAACGCTTGTCCAGGCTGCGGAAGTTGTTCGGTTCGCACGCAAATCATTCACCAACGACAATGCGGTTTGTCCCAGTGTGGCATTTCCACCGCGAAGAATGGCTTCTGCTTTCATTAAGATGATATCCGAATAGCGAAATACCGGCATATCGTTGTTTTGGTTACGACTGGTCGACGAAGCATCGGGATAGAATTTAATATTACGATAACCCATGTTCCAGGCTATTTCGTCGTTTCCACAATCAAACAATAACGAATCCTGACGCAACACAACATTGGGAGTCAGATTCACCTGATAGGTAATTTTCGCATCGGGATCGCTTCCGGCATAATATTGATCATATCCTTTTTTGGTTGTATTAACCATAACCGGAGTCACACCGTCGTTCATGTATTGCAAGCCGGTCAACCATTGTCCATTGCGGACATCGTTCGGATCGTTAAAGTTTGCATAGAATTCGGGCAGCGTACTTTCGGCCGCACTCGGAGTAAACGGAAGACCAAATTTTGCCTTTTCCGAACGAGGCACATCGTAACGGGCACGATACATCATACCATTAGTTCCACCTAAAGCCGTATACGAAGGATCGAAAGGAATGGCAAAAATAAATTCCGGAGTCGACGGACCGTTATTCGGATAGAACATTTTCAGGTAATTGCCAGCTGTAGCCAGAGTGTATTTCTTTGATGAAATAATGTTATCACAGGCAGCAATACAATCATCGTAACGTTTCGTACCAGTATAATATTCGGAATTCAGATATAACTTGGCCAGTAATGCATAAGCCATATATTGAGTAGGATATCCGTAGGTTACCGCATTTACCGTAGTGCTTAAATTCGGAATACATGCTTTGATTTCGCTCTCAATGAAATTAAACACCTCTTTCCGATCCGATTTGGCTTTTTGTTCAAAATCGCCATAGGTAGTCACAATAGGTACATTTCCATACAAATCCATCATATAAAAATAGGCCAATGCACGTACCATTCTCAATTCAGACAATGTCCGGTTTTTGAAATTACCTTCCGGCATATTCGATTGCAGGATAAACATCGTCTGATTGTCATATCCGATAACCCGTGACAACCAGTCCCAGCAGCTAACGGCCCAACCGTAATCGGGATTCCATTCGTGATAATGGAAATACCGGTATCCTTTATTATCATACCAGTTACCACCACGAGCCGGCAAAATGGCTTCATCCGTACTCAATTCGGTAACAAAGTAATAGTCCATCGCATAGTTACCTCTCAAAGCGGCATACACTACCCCTGCCGATGCTACAAACTGAGTGGAATCTTTCGGATACGTATCCGGAGTAATCTGAGTAGTGGCGGGCACATCCAGATCATAACATGATACCAGAAGAGTCGACATTAAAGCCGAAAGCAATATGTATTTATATCTCTTTTTCATGTGTTTATATTTTATTTTTACACTAATGTCATACAAAACTCACCCTTTGACACGGGCTGCGTTTCACACGAAACTTTTAGTCGTAGTTATAAACTCCTTTACAAGGATTTCATATATTAAAGATTGACATTAATTCCAAACAAAATTGTCCTCGTTTTCGGATAGAAGTTGTTTGCATCAATACCCGGAGCCATACCACCCATATTTACCTCAGGATCAACGCCACTATAGTTTGTGATAACAAACAGGTTGTTGACCGTACCGTAAAGACGGACATTCTCTATATATTTTATCGGACTCTTGAATGTATAACCCAACGTCAGGTTTTCAAGACGCAGGTAGCTTCCGCTTTCAATAAAACGGGAAGAATACCTGAATGCATTGTAATCCTTTTCCGATTCATTTGCAGCATCAACCAGTATATTGGTATAAGCGACAGTCGAGGGACGGAACAAATCGGCGCGTGTTGCGTTGAAAATTTTGTTACCGTATACACCACGCAGGAAGATACTCAAATCAAAATTTTTATAGGTAAAGCTATTCGACCAACCATAGTTCAGTTTCGGCTGAGGGCTACCGGCATACCGATAGTCGGCGGTGGTTGGGTTCGTGGTCAGCGTACCATCTTTAGCCAGGTATTGCGATACACCTCCACTATTTTTACCCATGTAGATAAATGTAAAGAATTGGCCCAATGGGTAACCCACTTTACGTATCTGCAGCGTACTACCGGTTTGTCCCGATCCGTCCGGTTGTGTGTAGCGAATCGAGTCGCCACCCGAGAAGTACGGATTGGAAAGACTGGTAATTT
>CAZFTY010000332.1:0-3311 GCA_964521835.1 uncultured Microbacter sp. | reverse complement strand
TTAATGACACACAAGAAATCTGTTAGCTTTTACGTGGTTCATGGAGGTACAAATTTTGGATTCACATCGGGAGCCAATTCCTCTTCTGCAACAGACTATCAGCCCCAAATAACCAGTTATGACTACGATGCCCCGATTAACGAACAGGGACAACCTACTCCAAAATATTTTGCACTTCGCAGATTGTTAGGTGATTATTCGATCGAAAAGCTGCCAGATGTGCCTCCGGCCCCGGATGCAATGACAATAGCTCCAATCGAAATGAAACTGCTTACCAGTGTTTGGAACGTACTTCCCAAGGCTATTTATTCGGCACAACCCAAACCTATGGAAATGTTTGATCAGGAGAGCGGCTTTATTCTTTACCGTACAAAAATAAGGGGTATCAACGGAGGTACTCTTACCATTAAAGAGCCTCACGATTTTGCTTTGGTGCTGTTGAATGGTCATTTAGTGGATACCATTTTCAGAGATAAGGGGAAATGGAGCGTGAAATTGCCTAAAACAGATGAGAAAGAGCCTGTTCTTGAAATTTTGGTTGAAGGAATGGGAAGGATTAATTTTGGGGAATATATAATTGATAGAAAGGGAATTACGGATAGGGTTACCTTGAATGGTATTACATTAATGGACTGGAGTATTTTTCCTCTGCCGATGACCCAACAGTTTGTTACATCGTTGAATAAAAATAAGTCGAACTTTCATGACGGAGTCTTTTTTGAAGGAACATTTACTTTAGATAAAGTGGCTGATACGTATTGTGATATGAAAGATTATGGAAAGGGCGTTGTGTGGGTGAACGGACATAACCTTGGCCGTTTTTGGAACAAGGGCCCCCAGCAACGACTCTATTGCCCGGCAAATTATTTGCAAAAAGGGACTAATAAAGTGGTTGTATTCGATTTAATTCAGTCCAAAGCTCATCCGATTGAGGGCGTTAAAACGTTGGAATAAAAACAATGGGTTTTTTTATTAAGACTAAGAAATCCTCATTGTTGCATTGTTTAGTTGGTGTAACTATCAAAATCCATTCGCGGTTATTGATCAATCGTTTATCTAAAACAGAAATTATTTCACCGATAATACGAATTTCGGAATTACCGGTGTAAGAAACGTCACTTAATAAACGGCAAATGATTATAGTTCATTCTTAACGAACCAACATCGTATTTTAAATTGTAAATTTGTATCAATCTATATTTAGTGGTCTAAATAATTAAATGCTTATATTTCAATGTATTCAAAATTTCAACAACATCTTCAAAATGAACTTTCAGTCATAAAATCGGCCGGGTTGTATAAAAATGAAAGGATTATAGAATCTGCTCAGGATGCTGAAATTGAGGTGAATGGCCGTAAGGTACTGAACTTTTGCGCTAACAATTACCTCGGTTTGGCTAATAATCCGAAGTTGATTGAGGCTGCCAAGCAGGCCTTCGATGACAGAGGCTACGGAATGGCCTCCGTTCGTTTTATTTGCGGTACGCAGGATACTCATAAAGCCCTCGAAGCGAAGATTGCTCAGTTCTTTGGCACGGAGGATACTATTTTATATGCGGCCTGCTTCGATGCAAACGGCGGCGTGTTTGAGCCCTTGCTGGGCGAAGAGGATGCCATTATCTCCGATTCGCTGAATCACGCTTCGATTATCGACGGGGTGCGTTTGTGCAAGGCGCAGCGATTTCGTTATGCCAATGCCGATATGGCCGATCTTGAAAAACAGTTACAGGCAGCGCAATCGTGTCGTTTCCGTCTGGTGGTTACCGACGGTGTTTTCTCGATGGATGGCAACGTGGCTCCGCTGGATAAAATTTACGAACTGGCAAACCGGTACGATGCCATGGTGATGGTCGACGAGTCGCACTCAGCGGGTGTGGTTGGTAAAACGGGCAGGGGAGTGACCGAACGGTTTGCCCTGCGTGGCAAGGTGGAAATCATTACAGGAACGCTGGGAAAGGCTTTCGGTGGCGCTATCGGTGGATTCACAACCGGCAAAAAAGAGATTATCGACCTGCTGCGTCAACGTTCGCGACCGTATCTCTTCTCCAATTCGCTGCCACCTTCGGTAGCTGCCGCGGGCATCAAAATGTTTGAGATGATGGACGAAACCAACGAATTGCAGGATAAGCTACACGCCAATACCGACTATTTCGTGTCGCGCATGAAGGCTGCCGGATTTGATATTAAACCGACCGAATCGGCTATCTGCGCGGTGATGTTGTACGATGCCCGTTTGTCGCAGGATTTTGCTGCCAAAATGCTTGACGAGGGTATTTATGTGACCGGATTCTACTATCCTGTCGTACCACAGGGTCAGGCCCGCATCCGGGTACAGGTATCGGCTGCACACGAAACCGAACATTTGGACAAAGCAATCGCCGCGTTTACCAAGATAGGAAAAGAACTGAAGGTGATTTCATGATTTAATTTGAAAATTTGAGAATGTGGAAATTTGAAAATGGAATCTGCAATCTTGAACAGAAACTCAGAGAGGCTGAATTTGAAATCGGAAATCTTGAAACTTCAGATTTCAATTGTAAATCGTAAATGACTAAATCGTAAATAGATGAAGGCTTTAGTAAAATTGCACCCCGAAAAGGGAATTTGGATGGAAGATATTCCCATGCCGCACGTGGGCATTAACGACGTGCTGATAAAGATACGGAAAACGGCGATTTGCGGAACCGACCTGCATATCTACAAATGGGACGAATGGTCGCAGCAAACCATCAAAACGCCGATGACCATTGGCCACGAGTATGTGGGCGAGGTGGTCGATAAGGGGCGCGGGGTGCGCAATATCCAGATCGGCGACCGGGTGACCGGCGAAGGGCATATTGCCTGTGGACATTGCCGCAACTGCCGCCGGGGCAAACTACATGTCTGCGAGAATACCATCGGTGTGGGAGTGAACCGCGACGGCGCTTTTGCTGAATATCTTTCGCTTCCGGCTCAGAATGTGGTAAAGCTCGATCACCGTATCTCCGATGAAATGGCTGCCATCATGGATCCGTTCGGTAATGCCACGCATACGGCGCTGTCGTTTCCGTTACTCGGTGAAGATGTGTTGATTACCGGTGCCGGACTGATAGGCTCGATGGCTACGGCTATTTGCCGCTTTGCCGGAGCGCGGAATATTGTGGTGAGTGATCTGAGCGAATACCGCCTCAAAATTGCCAAGAAAATGGGGGCTACGCTGACTGTAAACCTCTCTCTGGGCGATACCATTGAGCAGGCCGTGAAAGACCTTAAGATGCACGGGTTCGATATCGGACCGGAGATGTCGGGATCTCCGGCTGCGTTCAAAAGCA
>CAZFTY010000331.1:0-3315 GCA_964521835.1 uncultured Microbacter sp. | reverse complement strand
ATACTTCAATCTTCTCTTTCATCAAAAAAAGCGCCTGCAGCAATTGCCACAAGCGCTTCTAACAAAAGCAAAAATTGTTTCTATCAATCAAAATGGGTATAACCGGTTTCGGCATGGTACGATTCATCCAAACCGAGTGCCTCCTCCTTATCGGTTGCCCGTATTCCGATGGTAACCTGTACTAATTTGAACAATATAAAAGTTCCGGCTGCGGCAAAAGCGATGGTGGCTCCTACGCCGATCAGCTGAACCAGAAACTGGTGCGCATTGCCATAGAAAAGTCCTGCTGCCGGATGAGTTCCTGCGGTAACGAAATATTTGGTTACAGCCGGAGTGGCGAACAAACCGGTAAACAGCGTTCCCACAATACCGGCAATACCATGAATACCGAATACGTCGAGTGAATCGTCGTAACCCAGTTTTACCTTCACAAAAGCCACCATCAAAAAACAGATAATAGCCGCCACCAATCCGATCACCATCGCCCCTTTCACATCCACAAAACCGTTGGCAGGTGTAATAGCCACCAATCCGGCAACGGCACCGGTACAAATGCCTACTACCGTCGGCTTTTTACCCACGATCCAGTCGAGAGCCGCCCATGCTGTAGCTGCAACCGCGGTGGCAAGGTGTGTGGTAAGAAACGCATTTCCAGCCAGATAGTCGGCGCTCAATCCGCTACCGGCATTGAAACCGATCCACCCGAACCAGAGCAAAGCGGCACCCACAGCAACAAAAGGAATATTGTGCGGTGGAATGGCGTGACCCTGATAGTCGCGGCGGCGCCCCAACAACAATACGGTAACAATGGCCGTGATACCGGAATTGATTTCAACCACGGTACCTCCCGAAAAATCCATCAAACCCAGTTTGGCCAACCAACCGTCGGTCGACCATGCCCAGTGCGCAATGGGATTGTAAACGAAGATCGACCAGAGAATGGTGAATACCAGAAATCCTTTGAAATTGATGCGTTCGGCGAAAGCACCGATAACCACGGCAGGAGTGATAACGGCAAACATGCACTGATACATAATGTAGACGATGTGCGGAATAGTACCTGTCATTTCGGGCGAACCGTTAACCATTTTACCGGTAGCCTGTGCATGAGAAATAAAATAGGGACTCAGATCGCCGGCACCAATACCGTTGAGAAACGACCAGTCGAGGCCACCGATAACAGGAGCCAACACCCCTTTCGAGCTGCTGAAGGAGAGACTGTAGCCACAAACGATCCATTCGATGCTCACGATGGCGGTAATGATAAAACACTGCATCATTACATTCAGAATGTTTTTACGACGTACCAGACCTCCGTAGAAGAGTGCCAAACCGGGAATGGTCATGAGTAAAATAAGGGCTGCCGACATAATAACCCAGGCGGTATCGCCCGTATCTACCTTGGGAACAGGAATAGTAGCAACCGAAGCAGCACCTTGTGCAAGGGCCGGAAAAGAGCATACGATAAGCATACTTATCGCTGCAATAAGTGATTTTTTCATATTGTGAATAAGACTGATTTACTTGCGAAGTATAGCGCGGATGCGCAATGGGTATGAAGGTGGAAAATACCCGCTACTCGTCTTTGTTGTACAATGCTTCCGGGCCATTTTCTCCCGTACGAATCCGGTAAGTTCCCTCAATATCGGAAACAAATATTTTACCGTCTCCGGCATCTCCGGTACGGGCAGACTTAATGATAGCATTGATTGTTTTTTCGAGATTAACATCACGAACCACAATCGACAACATGCGGCGTTGAATATACTTAGATTGAAAGACCTGTCCTCTTACGACCTGTTCTTCGGTCGATTTACCCAGACCGGTAATATCCCAATAGGAGAACCATTCGATTCCTGTTTCGTAGAGTGCCTGTTTCACGTCCTCAAATTTGGATTTGCGGACAATAGCTTCGATTTTTTTCATTTGTAAAAAGAGTTGTTTCTAAGGTCTGACAGAATATCAAAAGGAGCATTTGCCTTAAACTTTTTCGCGACACAACATAAGGCAGTGATAATTCATAAAAGTGGTGCAAAAATAGATTATAATTTCGACTTTACGAAACAAAAAGACATAAAACAAGCCTTATCCAGGCAATAATGTTGTTATTTAAATAGAATAATATCATTATGTCACAAAAAGAACCATTTTTGAACAATTTAATATGCTCTGTGGGCATAATATTCCGGTAGCTTTGGGCACAAGATGACAAAATGTAACAATAAAAACAGCATATCAGGCAAAAATAAAAATACAACAGCCCATTTTCTATCTTTTCGATAATAAAACAGAGAGGAAAGGTGCATAAAGTTGTTGATAAGCGCCTTTTTATTTCCGGCAAATCATACATTTCATCTCACAACAGCTATCCAAAAATGTTCGTTTTTTTTCAGCTTTATCGCCTCTCTTCTACCGCTATCCATTCGGAAAAACGGTACACGGAAGCCATCAAATATGCATCCGGATGATAATTAGACCGGCCAATCGACAATTCTTTTATAGCGTTGTTAATAGACATTGTCAAAATATTCTTCAGACAGACGCCCATATAAACACATAAAAACTTACAAAACAATATATTATGCTAAATAAAAATCATTCTCATCTTTAATTGATTTTTACCTCAAAAAAATTACGAAAAGCTAAAATATCACACTATATTTGAATGCGCATTTTTTTATACCAAAATCCATTATCTAAAGAGGAACTATGAAAGTTTCCACATTAAAATTGGTCACGACCGATTTAAATTGTGTCGTAGACTATCTGAACCATAACATGAAGTTCAGGTGTACAGATTACAGGGATGAAATGGCCGTGCTGTCGAACGATTTACCTGTTCAACAGAACAATAACCCGAAAACAAACAGGGTTATTCTGAAAAGCAATCAGGGCTGTATTGACATTGACATTATTGAGTACGAGACCAAATCCGGACTTTTCGGTCTGAGAGGCAGTTTCATCAACGATGTAAACAAAGTGATCGACGGTTTCTGTGAAGAGTATATTATCTCGAAAAAGGAGCTGTCGCCTCTCATTTACGATGCCATGGGCGCGTAACTAAAGATTGTAAAACAAATAAAATTATTGACAGCGGTCCGATTCCCAGGGCTGCTGTTTTTTTATTATCTTTGCTTCAAAGAACACGGAAATCATGGACGATATCAAACTCAATTCACAATCAAGTAGCTACACCGACGACAATATCATCACACTTGAGGGATTGGAGCACGTACGGCGCCGTCCCGGTATGTACATAGGAAAATTGGGCGATGGCACCTATGCAGACGATGGTGTATATGTTTTGCTCAAAGA
>CAZFTY010000330.1:0-3346 GCA_964521835.1 uncultured Microbacter sp. | reverse complement strand
GTGCATATAAAAGCGGGGTTCGCTCTATCTGCGGAGTAGCACTTCCGGAAGGGATGCGCGAAAACGAAAAATTTCCACAACCAATCATTACTCCCACCACAAAAGCAGCAGTAGGCAGCCATGACGAGGATATTTCCAAAGAAGAGATCATCAAACAAGGTCTGGTTTCAGCCGAAGAGTATGCCATTTTGGAAACATATACGCTGGCACTCTTTGCCAGAGGAACCGAAATAGCGGCTCAGCGCGGATTGATTCTGGTAGATACCAAGTATGAATTCGGCAAGTACGAGGGTAAAATATACCTGATTGACGAGATTCACACTCCTGACTCATCGCGTTATTTCTATGCCGAAGGATATCAGGAACGTTTTGAAAAGGGAGAAGCACAGAAACAGCTTTCTAAAGAATTTGTTCGTGAATGGCTCATGGAAAACGGATTTCAGGGCAAAGAAGGGCAAAAAGTTCCTGAAATGACAGAAGAAATTGTGAATGGAATCAGCGAACGCTATATTGAACTTTTTGAAAACATTACCGGTGAATCATTCAATAAAGCCGGCACGGAAAATCTGACCCAACGTATTGAGAAAAACGTATTAAATTATCTTGCGACCCTTTAAGGGTTGCAAGATTTTTTTATCGTTCAAACGTCTTATCCGGTAAATGATAGGAAATCTTTACCACGCCTTCAACAACCAAATCTGGATGCTTGGATGCTGCCGGCGAATAACCGTCCAGATAATCGCTTGATCCGAAATAATATTTCCCTTCAAAACGGACATCGAGGAAACTGACTATCGGAAACCGCAATCCAAATCCGGCAATAAAGTTAAATCCACCACCCTCTTTGGCCAATCGATCGCCTTTACTCGGTCTACCCGATGCAGGCGAAAAGCTCTGATTGGACAATTTTGCAGCCAACAGTCCAACACCCCCTATCAAATACGTATCCATTGAAATTCGTTGCGCCGAAAAGAAAGAATAGATATCTAAATTTGCAAGCGCAGAAGCCTCTCCTATAGTAGAAGAATACTGGTAATCACGTAAATGTCGCGTATAATCGTGCGTCCCCTGATATTTTTGCAATCCTAAATTGACGACATAAGCCAATCCCGCCATTAAATACTGTCGGTACTCAACTGTATATATCGATCCGGCATCCTGTTGAATAAAATCTTTAAACAAGCCATGTGATTTTTGCGTAGCAGCAGCATCACTAAACATGTATCCATACCCAACACCAACCGATATTGAACGCTCATGAGCCTCGTAGTCATATCCCTGAGCATAAAGGCTCGACTTAGTTCCACAAAAAATAACTATAAGTAATATTATTATCTTACCATTTCGCCAACTTCTCATTGATTTTTTTCTCTATAGATTTGAAAGAGAAGGTCATTACTCCAACCTTCATAAACAACCGGCCATTACTCTTTAGATTTTTGCCGGGAAAAACAACACATCACTTGTGTCTCATAAACAACAACACGGGAGTTCCTGTAAAATTCCACGTGCTTCTCAACTTATTTTCAAGGAAACGAATATACGGATCCTTCACATACTGCGGCAAATTGGCAAAAAAGACAAACGTAGGCACCTGCGTGTCGGGTAACTGCGTAACGTATTTAATTTTGATATATTTCCCCTTCATTGCCGGAGGAGGATAGTTCTCGATCAACGGCAGGAAAAACTCATTTAGCTTGTTTGTCGAAACACGTCTTGTTTTATTCTGATATACCTCTACCGCAGTTTCCACAACTTTGAATATACGTTGTTTTGTCAATGCCGATGTAAATATAATAGGAAAATCGACAAATGGAGCCAAACGCTCACGAATAGAGTTTTCAAATGCCTTGATATCTTTTACCTCTTTGTTTTCGACGAGGTCCCATTTATTTACACAGACAACTATTCCCTTACGGTTTTTTTGTACAAGAGAAAAAATGTTTAGATCCTGACTTTCAATACCCCGCGTAGCGTCGATCATCAAAATGCAGACATCCGAACTTTCGATTGCACGTATTGCCCGAAGCACCGAATAAAATTCGAGATCTTCGTTTACTTTGCTTTTTTTACGAATTCCGGCTGTATCTACCAGATAAAAATCCTGTCCGAATTTATTATACCGCGTATAAATCGAATCGCGGGTAGTTCCGGCAATTTCGGTTACAATGGCTCGGTCATCCCCGATCAACGCATTTACAAGCGACGATTTTCCGGCATTCGGACGTCCTACCACCGCGAATTTCGGTAAATCTTCCAGATTTTCTTCTTCGCTTTCGATATTCAAATGCGACAACACTTCGTCAAGCAGTTCGCCGGTTCCCGATCCGTTAATGGCAGAGATTACAAAAGGATCACCCAATCCGAAAGCATAAAATTCGGCTGCCTGATACTGTAAATCGAATGTATCGGCTTTGTTGGCAACCATTATAACAGGCTTTTTTCCTTTGCGCAATATACTGGCCACTTCCAGAACCAGATCGGTGATACCATTCAGAATGTCTACCACAAAAATCACGGCATCCGACTCTTCAATCGCAATAGAGACCTGCCGCTTGATAGCTTCCTCAAAAATATCATTCGAGTTTACCACCCAACCACCGGTATCAATCATGGAAAATTCTTTACCGTTCCACTCAACTTTACCGTATTGACGATCGCGCGTTGTTCCCGCTTCGTCATTTACGATAGCTCTTCTGGATTGGGTCATACGATTAAAGAGTGTTGATTTCCCGACATTCGGCCGGCCAACAATTGCTACAATATTGCTCATGAAATGTTATTGTTTATTCGATGCTCACGGCATCAACAGATAAAACTATGTTTTTTCGATTATTCGCGAATCCGGCGGATCACGAAAGAGTTACTATTTGACCGGCACCTTGATCTTATCCCGGACCACATACAAATCGCGTTGAACCTGAGGATAAGCATCTCCGATTTCGGATCTCAACTGCTGAGCTTCCTGCATGGATCTGCAATTGCCTGCTCTCACTTTCCAAAAAGGAGAATGATACGAGACGTAAACAGGAACTTCGGGCAGGAGCTGCTGCAACTCGCTTTCAATTCTGAACGCTTCCGATTTGGCTGTTCGCTGAATGTTACTTGAATAAACCTGCACACGATACCCCTGCACTTCGGTCGTATTAACAGCCTCCGGCGATGATACGACTCCCGGAGTTGGTTCCGAAACGACAGAAGATTTCTTAATTCCATATACCAATGATTCGATACGCTGATCCTGATGGACTTTTATTGATGCCTTGGTATTGGAATCCTTACTCTCCAAATGAGAAAATATATTCTGAGCCGACAAATTTAAAACACTAAAAAACAGCGAAATAAA
>CAZFTY010000329.1:0-3382 GCA_964521835.1 uncultured Microbacter sp. | reverse complement strand
GTTTAGTATCGCCGGGCACAAACAAACCCGCCGTCCCGATATACTGGTTTTCGTCAATGGATTGCCTTTGGCTGTGATCGAACTGAAAAATCCTGCCGACAAAGAAACCGATGTGTGGGATGCTTACAATCAGCTGCAAGCCTACAAACAGGATATTGAAGATCTGTTTCTGTGCAACGAAGCGTTGGTTGTGTCCGATGGCATTACGGCCCGTGTAGGTTCACTTACTGCCAATAAGGAACGGTTCCTTCCGTGGCGTACCATCCGCAATGAAAATGATCGTCCGCTCGTGGAGTTCGAACTGGAAAAGGTGGTAAAAGGATTCTTTCAGCCCGAACTGTTTCTGGACTATATCCGTCACTTTGTGTTGTACGAGCTGGATGGCGAAAAGCTGATAAAAAAGATAGCCGCTTACCACCAGTTTCATGCGGTACGCGAAGCGGTACGGGCTACAGTGATAGCGGCGAGTATTCCAGAAAAGAATATAGTAGCTCATCCCAGAGCCACCTATGGAAAAGAGGTGGTGGCCGGCTGCAAAAAAGCAGGGGTTATTTGGCATACCCAAGGTTCGGGCAAAAGTATCTCGATGGTGTGCTATGCCGGCAAGTTGCTGCAACAGCCCGAAATGCAAAATCCCACCATCGTGGTGGTCACCGACCGCTCCGATCTGGACGGACAATTATTTGGCACCTTCGCGCAGTCAGCCGATCTGTTGAAACAAACGCCTGTACAGGCAAATAGCCGTGAGGATTTGCGGGATATTCTCGAGTCGCGTCAGTCGGGCGGAATTGTGTTTACTACCATCCAGAAATTCTCCTTGTATGCCGGAGAAACCAAACACCCGCTCTTATCGCAACGACACAATATCGTGGTGGTCAGCGATGAGGCACACCGCAGTCAGTACGGCCACAAAGCGGTGTTAGATACCAAAACAGGAACCTATAAATACGGTTTTTCGCAACATTTGCGCGAAGCCCTGCAAAACGCCACCTTTATCGGATTTACCGGAACGCCTATTGCCAACGGCGATAAGGACACCCGCGAAGTGTTTGGCGGCTATGTGAGCATTTACGATATACAGGATGCGGTGGATGACGGGGCTACCGTGCCCATTTTCTACGAAAGCCGTCTGGCCAAACTGGATGTGAACAGAGAAGCTATCGAAGCCCTGAGTCAGGAAGTGGAGGAAGTGATGGAAGATGAGGAAGACTTGACCCTGCGAGAAAATACCAAAAGTAAATGGACTGCTCTGGAAAAACTGGTCGGTTCGGCTCCCCGTTTGAACGAAGTGGCAACCGATTTGGTCAATCATTTTGAACAACGCACGGCTTCCATCGATGGTAAAGCGATGATCGTATGTATGAGTCGGGAGATTTGTGTGCATTTGTATAACGAAATCGTGGCACTTCGTCCCGGCTGGCATAATGACGATCCCGAAAAAGGAGCTATCAAAATAGTGATGACAGGCTCGGCCGCTGATAAAGAACTGCTTCGGCCGCATATCTATACCAAAACCGTAAAGAAGCGCTTAGAAACACGCTTTAAAGATGAGGACGATGAATTGAAATTGGTGATTGTCCGCGATATGTGGTTGACTGGTTTTGATGCACCGGTGTGTCACACCATGTATATCGACAAACCCATGCAGGGGCATAATCTGATGCAGGCTATTGCCCGTGTCAACAGGGTATTCAAAAACAAACCGGGCGGTTTGGTGGTCGACTATATTGGCATCGCCAACGAACTGAAAGAGGCATTGAAAACCTATGCCGACTCCGAAGGAAAAGGTTCGCCCACCAACCGTACGCAGGAAGCCTACGTGGTATTGCAGAAAAATATGGATGCTGTTCGGGGCATATTTCATGGTTTCAATTATTCCAAATACAAAACCCAGGCGTTGCAATTGCTGGTACCTGCCACCAACTTTGTGTTGCAGGAGCCGGAAAACGGCAAGAAACGTTTTCTGGATTTAATGCTGGCAGTCAACAAATCCTTCTCGCTTTGTGCCACGATGGACGAGGTGAAAGAGCTGAAACTTGAAATAGCCTTCTTTAATGCCATCAAAGCTGCCATTCTGAAATATACCAGTGTGGATAGCAAACGACTGGCAGAAGAGAAAAACAGTGCGCTGAAGCAGATTATCGATAATGCCATCGTAGCCGATGGAGTAGCCGATATCTTTGAGTTGGCCGGATTGCAAAAACCCAATATTGGGTTACTGTCGCCCGAGTTTATGGACGATGTGCGCAACATGAAATCGAAGAACCTGGCCGTAGAATTGCTGGAAAAACTGCTGAAAGACGAAATCAAATCGCATTCGCGCGGCAATCTGGTACAGGAAAAGAAATTTGGCGATCGCCTATTGGAGACCCTTCGCAAATACCACAACAGGGCTATTGAAACCGCTCAGGTTATCGAAGAACTGATACAAATGGCCAAAGATTTTCAGGAAGCCCTGAAACGCGATGAAGATTTAGGCCTGAGTGCCGATGAAATCCGCTTCTATGATGCCCTGCTGGAAAACAACACCGGCGACGAAGCCCTGAAAAACGAAGATATCAAGTTTCTGGCGCAGGAACTGACCGAAAAACTAAAGGGCAGCATCACGGTCGACTGGGAAGTGCGCGACAGCGTACGTGCCAAAATCCGAAATATCATCCGCCGCATGCTTCGCAAATACGGCTACCCACCCATCCGCTCACAGGAAGCAATTGATCTGGTAATTAAACAGGCGGAAGTGCTGGCGAAGGATTGGGAGAAGAATAGTCATGAATAAAAAATAGTGAAATGAATTTTTGGCATATACAAATGAATCAACCATGGGGTCGAAATAGTGGTACTATTGATTCAATAAAAATGCTGCAAGAAAGCCCACCAGTAATTGGCACGGGAGAATGGGATCATTTTCAATGCCGAAACTTTAAAAATGAAGATGGTACTGGTCTGGCAATAGGCGACATTGTACTAGTTAGAGAAGCAAGTAGGCCAATTGCTTTGTGTAAAGTAACAAGTAACTATTACGATGACGAAGAACTTGAACAGGAATATTCAAACGTATGGTTTAGAAATGTTGAAATACTTCAATGGTATAATGGTAATGTATCTTTTCCACAGCCCCAGGGTACATTACAAAGGCTATCAAACACAAATAGTGCATCATGGAAATTTATAAATAATTGGTATAAGCTAATCCTTGCAAATATGGAAACATCAAAAATAGCCGACATACTTAAACTCAAAAAGCAAATCATCCTTCAGGGAGCTCCCGGCACAGGAAAAACATACACAACTGCTGCTTTAGCATTGTCGATTCTTGATATAGAATATGACCCTTCTGATCATAAAGATATTATGACCAAATATAATTAGTTGGTCAATAAGC